>DASSKS010000360.1:0-3819 GCA_035690245.1 Halococcus sp.
GGGTCGCCAACCCGGTCGAGAGGAATCCCACTGGACCAGTCAGCAAGTCCTTCCTCGTAATCGTCGTACTCGCCGCGCTCGACGCCCGCCTCGACGAGTCCTTCGATTCGCGGAGTTTCATAACTGCCCGGCAAGATAGCGTTTGCGCGTATCTCGGGGGCGAACTCGCGCGCGACAGTTTTCACGAGACCAATCACCCCTCGGCGGACGGCGTTCGAAAGCACCAATCCTTCGATTGGCTCGCGGACGCTCGTAGAGGTGATAGCGACCCACGAGCCGGCATCGCTCGCTTCGAGGTATGGCTGGGCTTCGGTGAGCACCCGGACGGCACTCATCACGAGCAGGTCGTAGGCCGCATACCACTCCGATTCGGGAATGTCGAGAAACGCTCCGCTCGGTGGTCCGCCCGCCGACGTGACGAGGTGGTCGAGTCCGTCGAATGCCGCTACTGTCTCACTGACGAGATTCTCGATGTCTGCGGGGTCGGTGATGTCCGCCTGCACTGCGAGCACCTCACCTGAGCCTGCGTTTTCGACCGTCTCGCGCGCGTTTTCGAGTCTGTCCTCATTCCGTCCGCAGATGGTTACGTTCGCACCTTCTTCGGCGAGTGCTTCGGCGCTCGCCAATCCGAGTCCACTCGTGCTCGCCGTGACGAGTACTGTATTGCCGTCGAGTTCGAAGTCCATACACCCCCGATGGGCGCTCGGATTATAGTTCCTGCTCACTATGGCGCACCCGAACCTCGCCATCGCGGGTGACGCCGACGAGAATATCCCGTCTGACCTCGCGGCCACGCACCGCACCGTCGGCGCGATCCCCGACGAGTTTCATGAGTTCAGGTGCCGTGTAATTGACTTTTACGCCCGCCTCATCACAGGCGTCATAGACCTGTGCAGGGACGTCATAGAGGTCAACACCTGCTTTGACGGTGATTCTGACGGGGGCTTCGAGCGCTTCGACGAACGCCACGGTTTCACGCGCGCGCTCGACGTTCGCACGGGCGCTCGCTTCGATACCCGAAACGTTCGCACGGGAGGTATCGAGATAGTCGGCGATAGCCTGCTGTTTCAGCCCCTGCTCGCGCAGCGCCAACACCTCCGCCTGCCGACGGGTGAGGACACTGGTTTCGGCGTCGAATCCCGCTCTCGAAAGGCGGTCGTCCACGTCTGCATCCTCGGCCATCCTCAAACTGTCCACTCCGCTATCTGCCCCAGAAGTTCTCGCGGCTCCCCAACCGCTGGCGACGCTTCCGTTCACTGTCCGTTTCCGTTCTGTCCACCTCGCTCTCTTCTGTGTCGTCCGTTTCGTCCATCGGCAGGCGTTCGAGTTCGTCTGCGCGGGCGTGATTCGAGCGGACTTTGGTGATTTTCACCCGCGAGCGCGCCTCGGGCAGCACACCATCGACGAAAACGATGAAGCCATCCTCTGTTCGTCCAACCCCGGCCCCGCTCTCGTGGATGTCTTCGACCTCCACGACGAGTTCCTCGCCGATGGTCACCGGCTGAGATTTCAACTCCCTGATGGGTTGGTTGTAGTGATTACACCACTCCGCACCGCCGCGATTGCCGTAGTGTTGACACCCCATTCCGTTGATACGCTCTGAAAAGCTCGGACATTCGTCGGCGAGTGGACAGTCCGCCATACGGGCACTACCGCACCGGCAGGCTAAACACTTACGGAACCCCACCTTTTGCTGCGCTCAGTCGCTCGCTCCTTCGCTGGCAAAATCTGGACCAAAAGCCGTCGTCACCCCCTTCGGGGGTTCCTCGGCCCGCTCGCTCACTCCGTTCGCTCGCGATACAATCACTACGCTTTCCGCAACCGCACAGCACCACAGAAGCCCTCGGCTCACTCCCGTTGGTCGTTCGCCTCGCCCTTCATCCGCCAGGACCGCACCGCTACCGCCCCTAGAAACCGACAGTCGAACCGGTTCAGGCGGGCGTGGCTTCGGTCGCCGGAACCACCTCGATTAGGCCGGCGACCTCTTCGGGAAGGCTCTGCTCGCCGTCTGCGTGAGCGACCGTCACCATCCCGAAGGGCGCGATGTCCGTGACCTCGATTGCGGTTCCGGGGCTGAGTCCGGCGTCCGAGAGATACCTGAGTTCCTCGTCGGTGCTGTGACGGATTCGCCTGACGACCACTCTGTCCCCGACCGCAGCATCGGCGAGTCGCGTCGTCGGGGCGTCCTCTGGGAGTGTGAGGTTCGCATCGGGTATCGGGTCGCCGTGAGGGTCAACCCCTGGGTCGTCGAGGGCTTCGACAATTCGGCCTACGAGGCGCTCGCTGAGGTGGTGTTCCAATCTATCCGCTTCGTCGTGAACCTCCGCCCAGTCGTAATCGAGCTGTTCTGCGAGAAACGCTTCGAGCAGGCGGTGATGGCGGATGACTTCGAGCGCAACGATTTCACCCTCGTCGGTGAGGCGCACTCCTTTATACTTCTCGCGTTCGACAAGTCCGCGCTCTGCCAATTTCGTTGCCATGCTCGTGACCGTCGGCGGCGTCACCCCCAAGTGGTCTGCGAGTGCGGAGGTCGAAACGCGCCCCTCTGCGCGCTCTTGAAGCGTATATATCGCCTTGAGGTAGTCCTCCATCACGGCACTCAGCATCTACTGTCCCTCAGTCATCACGCTATTAAACACTTGTTTCGGGTCGGTGACGCAAATCACGCCAACGCCACGTCGAGCGCGAGCATCACCGCGGCCCCGACCATCAATCCTAACGATGCCAACCGCTCGTGGCCCCGCGAGTGGGTCTGTGGCACGATTTCGTCGGCGATGACGTACAACATCCCGCCCGCCGCGAAGCCCATCGCGTAGGGAAGGATTGGCGCGGCGACCGTGACCGCCCACGCGCCGAGCACTGCGAGCGGAATCTCGACCAACCCGGCACGAATCCCCGCGACCGCGGCATACCACCGATGCCCCAACCCAGCATTGATGGCCGCCACGCTCACTGCAAGCCCTTCAGGGATGTTCTGAAGTCCGATGGCTATCATCAGCGAAATCGCGTTCGAGATGTTTTCCGACCCGAAGCCAACCCCAACCGCGAGTCCCTCGGGCATATTGTGCAGCGTGATGGCCACCGTAAAGAGAAGGACGGACATCACGCGCGCGTCCAGCGGGCCGGACTCGACGGCGGGACCGGTGAAACCAGCACCCTGTCCATCAGTCATTTCCCCGCCGTCGGTTCGATTCGCATCGGAGACGAGTCGATTGCTAATCAGTGGACCCACATACCGCACCCACCGCTCGCCGCGGTCAAGCACTGCAACGCCGAGGAAAAACCCAATCAGTACGGGAACCACACCTACTAGCGCGAATCCACCGAGTTGGATGGCGCGATAGCCCGGCGCGGAGGCGAACTCGATGCCCGGCATCAATAAACTCGTAAAACTCGCAGACAACATCACGCCCGCGGCGAACCCGAGCGCAGCGTCGAGCCATTTTTCAGTCGGGTCGCGCCAGACGAGCACGATTGACGCGCCCACGAGATTCAAGAACGTGATGAATATCCCGCCCGCCAGCCCCTGTACCACCGGGTCAGTCCCGACGATGTCCACGAAGAAGTCTCCTAGCATGATTCGTTTGTTCCTGTCGTACACCTGCTACTGGATTAGCCGCGTCTAAATATCTGTTTAGCACGCTCCTATTTACGTATTTTGCCTGCCGAAATGACTGTCAGGAATTCGAACTCATCGCTCGACTCTCGATGAGCAGCGAGAGACTGCCCGATTATTAACCTATATGCGGTGAATTGCTATAGATACCTACTATACTGCCGTGTGATGGCAGCTAGGTTGATAGTTTCGTGGCCCGAACA
>DASSKS010000361.1:0-2987 GCA_035690245.1 Halococcus sp.
TCGCGCGGGTCTGGGAGAGTAAACGTAAATAGCGCGACCCGCGGAGAGGTCAGAGCCACCGTCAATCGCGCCGGCCACGCGGGGGACATCGTCACCGTCGAGCGACTTGGACTACTAGAACAGAGCATCGTCTGTGCCGATGGAACCGACCCGCCCGGATTGCTTTCAAGTATTGGCGGCTACCTTCCGGCTGAACTGCTGTGTGTGATTCCATGAGCCACAAACGAGTGCTCGCGGGTGTCCTGTTGGTTGCCCTGCTCGCGCTTGCTGGCTGTTCGTCGGTTCTTGGGCCGGAGCCAGTGGACCACGCAGCCCTCAGAGAGAACGAAACCTACGACTGGCAGACCGGCGTGAACGCTTCCATCACCATCACCGGCTCTGAGTACGAGGCGGTCTACAACATGAGTGACACCTCGAAGTTCGTTGTCTACAGCCGCGACGGTCTCGGTCGTGAACACCCGCTTTCCATCTCGGCGCTCAAATTTCGCTATCCGAACGGCACAGTAGTGAACGCCTCCTCACCAGCACTGAACGCGACGAATAACGAACACGAAACGGTGATTTTTCTGCCCGCAAAGAACGGCAAGCTCGCGTTCAGTGCGCCAGCACCCGGCAAACGATTCGCCACCCGAACGTTCGTTACCGGAAGTTATGAGGTGACGATTCCGAAGAATATGCGTGTCGAGTACGTCCCGCTTGCGCGCGTGTCGCCGCCGGGCTACGAAACCCGCCGAACCGAGACAGGACAGGTACTGATTCACTGGGACGATGTCCAGAGCGACGCGGTCATCGTCCGGTACTACCTCGCTCGTGACATATACATCTTCGCCGCCGGGGCCGCCGTGCTCGTGCTCATCGCACTCGGTGGCACGCTGTATTATCTGCGACAGATACGCGAACTAGAGCGCCGCCGACGGGACGCCGGTCCCGATGTCGATACCGGCGATGACGATGGTCCCGGATTGTGAGCGGAGACTGCCCTCGAAGCGGGATTCGGGTTTGAGAGCGGTGGCGTGTGGACGGCTTCATCACACGAGCGCAAGCACACGCCAGCGTGGACACAACGACTAAACCGTCTTCACCCGAAGAGGATACCTATGTCCGTACAGCGCCCGACCGACCAGCCATCGTTTCGAATCACACAGGAAGAAGAACCCGCCTCGGAGACGCTCATCGCCGGGTTTTCGACGTTCGGACTGGCCGGACTCACCGCCGTCGATTATATTGTCGACCAACTCGAACTCGAAGAACGCGGCCACATCGCCGTTGACCAACTGCCGACGATTACCCCGTTCGAAAACGGCACTCCTCGTCATCACACCCGATTTTTCACGGACGACGACCGCGACATCACCGTGCTCGTTGGCGACCTGCACGTTCCGCCGTTCGCCGCCGAAGCGTTCAGCACGGCGCTTTTGGAGTGGACGGCAGCACACGACATCGGAGAGGTAACCGTTCTCTCAGGTGTCCCGATACCGCACGGGCCGGAGGGCCATCAGGTGTTCTACGTCGCCTCCGAGGACTACCAACGAAAGCGTCTGGCCGATACAGAACTTCCACCGATGGGAAGGGGCTTTCTCGATGGCGTCAACGCGAGTCTCATGCAGCAGGGAATGGAGACTTCGTTCGCTACTGGCATCCTCACGACACCGGTTCATTCACAAGCCCCCGACATCGACGCCGCGCTCCGCCTCATCGAGACCACTCGTTCGCTGTATGACATAGAACTCGACACCGAACCGCTCGAAACGTTCGCCGCCGAGGTCAAAAACTACTACGAGGGACTCAGCCAGCACCTCGATACGACCGAACCGAGAGAGCGGGCCCACGACTATATGTTCAATTAGCTATTGTATAGCGGTCTCTGTGGGTCGGTCGTGAGTGTCGTTTCGAGTGGTGGGTGGGAGGGGACGCTATCTGATATTCAAGAAACCGTACCTCCACGCTGACCTCCCAGTCGGTATGAGCGGCGATGTGTCGTCTGAATACCGGGGCTAGCCGTGGAGTCCCAGTCCGCGCGGGATGGAAAAGCGTCACCGTCACGGTCGTCGGTTGGTCGAGGAAATAGACACCCCCATAACTGGTTTCGATGTCCGCGATATCGAATTCATCGTAGGTCGGTTTGTCGAGTACGTCTCCGACCTGCTGGTTGACCGACTGCTGGAACAGCACGTACTGATACACCCCCGAGGCCGTCAGGACGAGCAACACGGCAATCACGAAAATAGCGAGCACGTAGCCCGTAGTGTGTGTGTCGAACCTGAGTTCCTGTCGCATACTATCGATGACCGCGGGCTTGTAGCCGAGCGCCCGAAACGTGACATACGAGGTGAAATTGAGAAAGAGCATATTGGCGATGAGGAGGACGAACGCGCCGAGAGCGATGGCCGGTTGCATCCAAACGATGGCGATACCGACCGCGGCCGCCGCCGGAACGATTGCCGCAGCGACCGCCGCACCGGCGACTGCCGTCCCGAGGTCGGACGCAAGCGTGAGCGCACTGGCCGCGCCAGCGAAAAAGGCAAGCGCGATTGTGAGTGCCGCCGGAGTGCTAAACGCCCCGATTTGGCCGATGGAACCGATGACGAGACCCGACGGAACCAGGGAGACCCAGCGAAACACGAACCCGATTGCAACGGCGCTTGCGATTGCGAGGACGAGTCCACCGGCCTGATAGACGAGGCTGTCGATAACCACCTCTCGGTCGTCTATCACGACGCCGACGCTCGCAGACAAGATGGCCCCGACGAACGGCGAAATCACCATTGCACCGACGATGACGACCCCCGAATTGAGCAGGAGTCCAACGCTTGCGACCATCGCGCTCAGACACACCAACGCGATATAGGTCGCGGTATCCGCTCTGAGTTCCTGGGTCGCCGTGCGAAGCCCCGTATGTGAGATGTGTGACCCGCCCGGTTTCTCCTGATACTGTTCCTCTAGCTCCTCAATGTTCGGTGTGGTTGCGCTTTCGAGGTCGGAGATCA
>DASSKS010000362.1:0-7789 GCA_035690245.1 Halococcus sp.
TAGCACTGTCTGTTCGTGGCCGCTCGCTTGGGCGAGGCGACGCTCTGCGGCGTGGACGACGTAATCGAAGTACAGCCACCACAGCGCCATGATGAGGACGATTCCACAGAGTGCCGCGAGAACGACCTTACTACCGAGGTCTGACCCCTCCGCTCCGACGCCAATTGACACGAGCGATTCACCCAGCGCGATGATGAGAATGAGCCGATGACGTTCGACGAAGTGTCCGACATTGACGTGAAAGCCTTCGACACCGCGTACAAACACGATGCCGTAATCGATGACGAGTGCCGCCGCCCAGAGTATGCCTTCGAGAGACCCATCGAAGAACCCGGCGACAACGAGCAGCGCCGGACCACCCAAAAAGCCCGGCGCGGCCCGAAGGACTGCATCGCGGGTTTCGGGCGGAGTGGCGACCGCGTAGAGAGCGACGTGCAGCAGCCGGACTACGAAGTAGGCGACACCAAAGAGTATCCCATCGTTACCGAAGGCGTCGGGAACGGCGAGCGCAACGATGAGCATGGCCGCCATCGCGGCGAGAATCACCACCCGTGCAGATAACGCCTCTTCGGCAGGCACAGCGCCTGTAAGCCATGAATAGGTGACCCACGCCCACCACAATGCCGCGAGCAACGCTGCACCGCTCACTATGCCGGCCCAACTGAGATGCTCGACGAGAAAGCTAGTGACTTGGGTGAACGCGAACACGAACACGAGGTCGAAAAACAGTTCTAACGGGGTGACTTCCTGTTCTTGCTCAGCGGCGTCTTGCTCTGCATCTCCTGACTCGTTCTGACTCATCACCTCTCCTGTAGAGCGGTGAGGGCTTCAAATTTCATTGTGTCGGAACAATTCGTCTTCTGACCGAAAAACAGGATTTCACGCCCCGAGCTTCCAGATACTGACGATGCAGCCCGATCCTTCATGTCGGGAAAGACAGTCCCAGCAGAAGAATTAACACTCCACGACGCGAACGCTGATGAGCAGTGCAGAACAAAGAGGAGAACACCAATGGCTGATTCCGACATAACAGAGTACCACCCGTTCATCGAAAGCAAAGACGAGGACGAACACTTCGTACTTGAGGGCTGTGAGGTGGACATACGCGCTCATGGTGCAGACAAGGCCAGCGAACCACACACCCACGGCGAGACACACATCATCTTCGTGCGTACCGGGGAGATGCGCTGGGAGGTCGATGGGAAAGAACTCCATGCGGAAGCCGGTGATACAATCGTTACGCCTCCCGAGACCGAACACAAATTCGAAGTCGTTGGGGACGAACCCGCCAACACTACATGCCTCATCGCCCCCGCGAGATCGCCCGAAGACCAAGGACCATCCGGGGCACACGAGATCACAAAGCCCGAAGAAGTCTAGCGTGGCAGCGGGGAGCAAACTTCATGGCCAGGTATTGATGGGTAGAAATCCAGCGTCACAAGTGTCGAAGCTGGATCGCCCTGAGTGTCCGCGTTGTGGCTCACAGTATATCGTCCGTTTGCGCGAAACAGATCAAGCCAGATATCGGTGCCACGCTTGTGGCAATATATTCAGTGTTTCTGAGTGATACGTAATGAAATGACGGATGACAGATGCTATGTTGAAGACGATCTCGACAGTTTAAATTTCGTAAATATCTATGCATGACGAATCAAGCTAGCCGACCTCAGGTGCAGAGACACACCTTCATACTCTCCTCGCTCGAAGGTCGTATATGACCATCCATGCCACTGGCTGTGGCTCTCGTATTCACGCTTACGCTCGACATTCGATACCGGCCGTTCGAACAGCTATCTCGACGCGAACTGGAGGCGATAGCGGATGAGGCAGGTCGCTATCGTCGGCGCGGGCGTCGCGGGTGCGGGAGCAGCGTATGCACTCCGTGATACTGCCGCCGTCACTGTCTTCGAGAAGCGCCGGAGTGTCTCCGGGCGAACCGCAACCCGAAAGCGACACGGCTGTCGGTACGACCACGGCGCGAACTATTTCAAAGACGAGGATTCCGAAGTGGCGGAGTTGGTCACAGAAACCCTCGATACCGATGGATTGGTCGATATCGACGCACCGGTCTGGACGTTCGATGGGGCGGGCGAAATCAGCGAAGGTCACGACACGGACGAGCACAAATGGACCTATCGCGGGGGTATCAGCCAGTTGGTCGAACGGCTGTTCGAGCGAACCAACGTGAGCGTCGAAACGGACACCCGCGTCGGAGCAATCGAACGAACGGACGGCTGGCGACTCGAAGACACCGATGGCCACGACCTCGGGAGCTACGATGCGCTGGTTCTGACTCCGCCTGCCCCACAGACAGCCGACCTGCTCGCACGCACCGAGTGGACCGAAGACCTCAAGGGCGACCTCGAAGACGCCATCCGAACGGTACCATTCCGAACGACTGTCTCCATTGTACTGCATTACCCCTTCGAACTCGATAGACCATATTACGCGCTGGTGAACACGGATAAGAACCACGACGTTGGCTGGCTCTCGCGCGAGGACTGTAAGCCGGGTCACGTTCCAGCCGGCGAAAGTCTGCTCGTCGTTCAGATGAGTTCCGAGTGGTCAAACGCGCGCTACAACGAACCGCCCGAAGCAGTTGCAGATGCTGCGGCGGAGACGACCGCTACGCTACTGGACGATGACCGCCTCGCCGCACCCGACTGGACCGATTGTCAGGGCTGGCGGCTTGCCCAACCCGAAAGCGGGGTCGATTCAGGAGTTCTCGCCCGAGCCAAAAACTTCGGTCTCTTTTTCGCTGGCGACTGGGTTGTGGGCGAGGGACGGGTTCACCTCGCACTCCGAAGCGGACTCGACGTTGGTGAACGCATTATAGACGGACTATCGTTGTGACCGCCGAGGTTTTTTGTGCTCTCGCACTTAGACCCATTCTGGTGGATCGACACTGTCGATGGATGGAGACGTGGCCGTGTTTCATGGCGATCTATACGTAGTGGATAGCAGTCGGTGTTCGCATCCACAGGCCCCCCTGCCGTTGGCTTCTTCACTCACTCTCTAGTAGCTCTGCAATCCCTTGGTCGAGAAGAACCTCTGCGTTGTCTTCGGGCATCTCGGTTTCGTCGCCCTTTTCGAACGGCCCGTACCGCTCCATATCGACGCCCATAATCTCTGGACAGGCATCACAAAATCTCAATTTCAGATACGTTTCGTCGCTCATTCTGTCTCATCTTTTCTTCCCTGCCTTATCTGCTGTTCGCTCCTCAGTGCGCGGTAGTGTTTTCTTCGGGAGTTGTAATCAGTGGTGGCGAGCATCGCTGTCAGTCATTGTTCAGCCGGTACCGATTACTCGTAGGTGAACGGTACGTCATACCGGTGGCGACAATACCGTAACTACGGCGAGAACGAGCCTTCATGGCATTGATTTCAGCTGAATTCCACGAGCTGTTCGAGAAGCCAACGTGCCAGGGAAGGGAATACTGGAAGTAACCATTCGTGGCTTCACTCGGAACTCACGCGACTATCCACCCCTGATTCTTCTCTACCAATTTATATATTATTGAGGGGATACCAGACGGACAGTTTTAGCTCTCTTCTTTCGAACCGACAGTTATCAAGAAATAGTACTCTTCCACGACTGATTTGCCCCTTCGGCCCGTTGTCTCACAGACCACGATGGACAAACGCCGACTCGGGATCAATCTCCTCCTTGTTGCCCTCGTATTCGTCGCAGCAATACACGCCGTCCTTGCAACCATCTTCAACACTGGATTACTGTCGATCAGCGTGGTTGCTGGGGTCGGTGGACTAGTTTTGCTTTTCGTGGTGAACGTTCTCGGGTAGTCGGTAGCTCCTGATTGCGAATGACTCTGAGCCGCCATACGACCGTGAGCATCCCTTCTGCGCACTTTGTTTTTCGCATCTACTGAGACGGCGTTACCGGGCCACACCAACAAAGGGGATATATGTCCGTGACGTCAATCGTTGCCTGTGGACTCGCCGTTCGACGTTCTCGGAGTGGGTTCGGATGCGGACGACGCGGTGGTCGAGCAGGCCTATCGACAGCGGGTCAAAGAAGCCCATCCAGACCACGGCGGCTCTGCGAGCGAGTTTCAACTCGTCCGGGCGGCATACAAAGAACTCGCAGAGGATAGTGTCGAAGACCACGCCGACACGGAAGACGAACGCAGAAAATCCACGGTCGAGTATCTCAATTATGGGGTTCTCGATGACCACGGGTGGACACTCAACGACGAGAACTTATTCGAAAAGGCTGGAGCTGTGGGACTCGACGCGGCGGATTATGGAACATTTTCGGTTCGGCCATACGAATCGCTGCTCGAAGCCGCAGAAACCCACGAATGCGCGTGGCCCTTTGCCTGTCGCGGCGGGGCGTGTGCAAACTGTGCGGTCGCAGTCATCGAAGGCGCGATGGAGATGCCCGTCAATCACGTCCTTCCCGCAGAGCTACTCGACCGAGACATTCGGCTGTCCTGTAACGGAATACCGGCCACGGAGAAACTGAAGGTCGTCTATAATGTCAAACACCTGCCGGGCCTTGAAGAACTCCGGTTGCCACCCCGCTCGTTCGAGCGGACACCTCTCTGAGGCGTCCACCGAATCGAGGGGAACTGCTTTCACCCCTCCCTGCCTGAATATATTTCATGTCCGATTCCGGTCTCTCTACTGTGCTCTGTCGGGTCGGTCACCACGCCTACCACCCAGCGGGGATTACGACCGAAGACAGGCTCGGATTGACTCCTCGAAAACAACCACCACGAATGGTGTGGGTTTGTGCTCGCTGCGGGGACGAACAATGGCTCACGCCGGGTGTCTCTCCCGAATAACTCTTCGAACGTCGTTTCTGGGTGGGCCTGCTGCTCGGCAGTTCTGGCCGACCGGAACACACTTCGACATACTTGTAGTCACTCTTCAGAAAATTTCTTATCGTATCGGACGCATTTTATACGTGCATGGCTAAAGAAAACACGCGCTCGACGGAGTACGAACTCGACAGACGAACGTGCCTCAAAAGCGGCGCGCTGGCGCTTTCGGTGCTTGCGAGTCCCGCCGTTGTCTCCACGGAAGCAAGCGCGCGCAGCCGTGAACTGCCGAATTCGATTTCGGTCGTGGCCGACGACCACCGTGCCTTCTATCGGTTCACGGTGAGCGACCGAATCGAAGCGCGCTGGCAGGCCGACCTTTCGGGAGCCGACTACCCCGATGGCGTCGCCGGACGAACTGCGTTCGGGTCGGTCGCCGAGGGCGGTGCCGACAACTTCCACTTCGCTGGCGAGGTTACGAACTTCGTGCTCAGCGGCCCGGCAACGGTCTATCTGAATGGTGAGTCGGTCAATGCCACCGGCAGATGGGGACCGGACCTCCCGGAGTCGCTCGTGGTCGTCGGCGACGGCGAGGACCGCTCGTCCTATGCGTTCACCGTGAGCGGTACCGTCGAACCGGGCGCGGTCGCAGACCTCACGAACGCCGAGGTGCCTGAATCAGTCGACGGCAACACCGCCTCCGGTGCGGTCGGTCAAGGCGGTGCGGACAACTTCTTCTTTTCAGGCACTATCACGGAGTTTTCACACACTGGTCCACTGACTGTCTATCGCAGCGGCCAGCAAATCGACCCGGACTCACTCGGCGGTGGTGACGATTCGGGGAGTGCGTCGTTTCGAAAACTCGGCCAGACGATGCTCTCGGCTCCGGGCGGCGGGTATGCAGAGGGCACTGTCCGTCCCGATGGGCGGTACGCCGTCGTCGGCACGAAGTTCGGCGCGGGCGGGAGCTATCTCGTGGACCTCAGTGACCCCGCCACTCCAAGAGAAGTTCATCACTTGCCTGCGCCCTCCGACGCACCGGTTCCCGACGTGAAGTTCGACCGCCGTGAGGGGCTGTACTACCGCACGATTCAGGGATCCGGAAACTTCGACATCGTGGATTACGGGTATGCGAGCGGGACACAGAACGACCCCGAAATCATCGGTGCCATCGACGGTGGCTCGACACACAACCTGTTCTCACACCCCGAGGTACCGGTGCTCTATACTGTCAACTACAGCTATGAGACGCCCGGCTTCGACGTGTACGATGTCAGTGACTCGAGTGCCCCAGAACAAGGAGGAACGTTCGGGCCGCAGGGTGCGTGTCACGATGTCGTCGTCGACCCCAACAGGGACCTGTTGCACGCTGCGTATCAGGGCGGCGAATTCGAAGGCTACGCCGTCTTCGACGTGAGCGACCCGCGCGCGCCGAGCGAGGTGGGGCGGTTCGACTACGCGAACGCCCAACCGTACAGCGAGGCGACAGTCGGCGAGGAAGCCTTCGGCGGTGCCCACCACGCGGACTACGACCCCCGACGCGGACTCGCCATCGTTGGCGACGAAGTCTCTTATGGCGTGCCCGGCGGCAAGCACGTCTTCGACATCGGCTGGCGCGATGGCTCACCGGAAAATCCCATTCCAATCGGGTTCACCGTCTCGCCCGATGCCAAACGAATGAACGCCGACCCGGACGGTGACGGCGAGACCGAACCCACACAGCGCTGGGACTGGACGGGCCACGACTTCGACATCATCCCGAGCGGGGAGGAGACGCTGCTCGCAAGCGGCGACTGGCACGAAGGCGCGGTGCTCTACGACATCACCGACCCGACGAACCCTCACGCCCTCGACCAGTATCCGACCGACGACGGCGAAGTCACGCCGAACGACGTATTAGCCAACTACGGCGAGCCACCGTGGGCGTGGAACGCGAGCTACACCCCAGAACGCGAGTTCGTCGTCGTGAGCGACCAGTTCACCGGTCTCTATACGTTCGCGGTATCCGGCGATTAATCGTCCGCCGCGGCGGCGGTCGGTTCTCTCCCTTCGGTGGGAAGTGAGGTGGCGATGACCGCAGCCGCCAGACAGACCACGACCGAAACGACGAAGACCACGGTCAAGCCGTCTGCCATGACCGCCGCGATTTCCGGGGCCGGCGTGTTCGAGCCGAACAGGAGGCGCTGGAGGTCGCCGATGTCCGAGACGCCGGGAATCGACGCGAGTTGGTCGCGGATACTCGCACTGAAGACCACCCCGAGGACGGCGACGCCGATAGTGCCTCCCAAATTCCGAAAGAACTGCTGGGAGGAGGTCGCAAGCCCCATCTGCCCGGCTCCGAGGTGGTTTTGAATCGCTACCAGGAGGGCGGGCGTGAGCGTTCCCATCCCGACACCAGTGACGAAAACCGTGAGCATCATCGCCCAGAGCGGCGTGTTTGTGGTCCAGAGGGTAGCGACGGCGAAGCTCACGGTCATCAGCGCCGCGCCCGTCGCCGAGAGCCACCGTTCACCGAAGCGATTGACCAATCGGCCCGAAACGAAGCTCGTGCCCGACCAGCCAATCGAAATCGGGAACACGATGAGCGCTGCGGCCTGTGCGCCGCCACGAATGGCCTGCACAAAGAGTGGATCGTAAGTCAGCGCAGCGAAAACCGCAAAACTGGTCAGAAAGCCTGCGACGTTGGTGACGACGAACGTGGTGTCAGAAAACAGTGACAGCGGGAGAATCGGCACGCGCGCGCGGCGCTCTGCGAGATAGAAGCCACCGAGGCTCACGACACCCAACACCCCAAGACCGATGGCGACTATCGAGGCGGAATCGTAGGTTTCGAGCGCGATGAGTATTGCACCAACTCCGATAGAGAGCGTGACGGCCCCGGCGTAATCGACGTGTGATTCTGCGTCACCGGTCGATTCTTCGAGCGAGCGGGCGGTCACGAGCACGGCTGCAATGCCGACAGGGACACTGAAATAGAACACCCAGCGCCACGAGAGCGTTGCCACGAT
>DASSKS010000363.1:0-4134 GCA_035690245.1 Halococcus sp.
GTCGGCAGACGACGAACGCTTATCTGTCGGTGAGCGAATTCGAACCATGCTCATCACAATAGAAGGCATCGACGGCAGCGGCAAAACCACCGTCTGGGAAGCGCTCAAGGACTCCCACGACGCCGTGTTCACCCGCGAACCGACCGATTCGTGGTACGGCGAGGCGGTCGCGCGCTCGATTTCGGACCCGGAAGCCGACCCGCTCGCCGAATTATTCCTCTATACTGCCGACCACGCAGCCCACCTGTCTCGAACTGTGCGCCCGGCACTCGATGCGGGCAACGTCGTCATCTCCGATAGGTATTCGGATTCGCGGTATGCCTATCAGGGCGTGGCGCTCGAAGGACGGGTAAAACGGCCAATGGAGTACATTCGGGGGGTGCATCAGCCGTGGACACACCCCCCAGATGCAACCATCTATCTCGATATCGACCCTCGAACGGGTGCGGCGAGAAGCGGCGCGACGAATAAATTCGAGCAAGCGGGCTATCTCGCTGCGGTGCAGGCGAACTATGAACAGCTCATCGAGTACGAACCCGAACGATTCATCAGAATCGATGCGACACAGCCACCGGAAGACGTACTCGATGCGGCCGAGACGGCACTCAAACGGCTGCTCGATTCTTGAGTCTCGGCGACGGAGCGTTATGCAGCACTCGCCCGAACGAACAGGTAGGTACTGAATCCACCACCGACCACGGCGAAGACGGCCAGCAACACGAACAGCACCGACGCAGAGAAGTAGGTGAGAACCGCCCCGGCGAACGCGGCGGCAAGCGCGCCAACCCCGAAATCGCCGAGATAGGTGAACCCATACGAGAGTCCACGGGCCGCAGGCGGCGTGTATTCGGCGACGGTCGCCTGATAGAACGGCTGGATGAAAAAGAGCACGAAGCCAAGGACAGCCGAAAGCGCGAGCAATGGGCCAAGACCGGCGTTCGCCGCGGGGAGGTAGCCAACGGCAAGCAGCGCTAGTGTGACGAAGCCAGCGATGAGACCGGTCTCGACCGGGATGCGGTCGGTGAGTTTCCCGCCGATGAACTGGCCGAGAATGCCCACCGCGAGCAGGCCCGCGAAGATGTAATTACCCGGTTCGAACGTCCCGCCGAAGGCGTGAATCGGTTGAATCGCACTGAATCCAGAGAACAGTTCGGGCAGAAACGTGAGCGAGCCGCGATAGAAGAGTCCATAACTCATCACCATCCCGAAGACGATGACGAACGCGCTCGCAAACAGGAGTTTTGAGGTTTCGATGAACTCGGAGAGCGAGTCGATGTCCAAATCGGCTTGTCCGCCGTCGGTCGCCGCGTTGACGGCCGCGGTTTCGTCGACATCGATGCGTGCGGCGAGCACCGCCCCCACGAGCGCCGGGAACGCGAGCACGAGCGCCACGAGTCGCCACTCGCCGCTGAAGGCGACCAATAGTACGGTAGTGAGCAATGGGCCGACGGCGGTACCGATGTTCCCCGCCGTTCCGTGGTAGGCGAAGGTATCGCCGCGTGCGTGTGCACCCTTGGTGATGAGCGTCAACCCCGCAGGATGGTGGGCGCTCGCTGCGGCCCCCCAGACGACGAGCGCAAGCGCGAGTACGGCGAGATTCGGCGCGGCACTCACGCCGACGAAGGCGACCCCCATGCCGACGAGACACCCGATTAAGAGCGGCTGTGAGCCGATGCGGTCGGCGAGAACACCAGAGGGAAGCGAACCAATTCCATACAGTGCAATCCCCGCAGTGACGACGCTGCCAACGAGAAACGCCGTCGTATCGAACCGAGAGAGCCAGACCGGAATGAAAATCGGAATAGCGAACTCGTAGGTATGCACCAACGAATGCGAGAGGATTACCAGACTCGTAATCGCCCGGTCGTTGTGGTCCATACGAGTCATCACTCGACTGGAATCATGAAGCCGCTGATTGCGACGCGACCGACTGAGAACGCCTGTTTCGTTCGGTAGCCGTCGAATCGATACTCGCTGATGACAGCCTGATTATGATTCTCTGAGCGTATCCGGCAGTTCGACTTCTTCGGGCGCGGGCATCCAGAAGTAATCGAACGTCACCCCGAGCGCGAAGGGAAACACGACGGTGACGCCGAGAACGGCACCCGCACTCCCGAGGTTCGGCCCGAGATTGAGTGTGCCCGTGAGAACGAGGACCACGAGCACTTCGACGATAGGGACGAGAATCAGTATATAAATAGCGACGCCCAACCGGGTGGCGAGTCGAACACGGAGAATACGGGTACAGAGCGCGGCGACGGCGGTGTTGATGCCGACGACCACGGCCAGCCCAACGAGGTCTGCGACCGAAACCATATCGGTTTCACTGGGTGAACGACCTTCGGCGTATCGAAACGGCTATCGAGTACTCATCACGAGCGCCGTCCCGGCTGCGCCAAGCAGGGCCGAGGCAAACGAGACGAGCGCGAAAAGCAGAAACCACGGGTCGAGAACGCTAAACCCCGCACCCAGCACGTAGCCGGTGAGTGCGCCACCGAAGGGCACACTCAGCGCGACCGCGAGGACGACCCAGAGCGTCGCGCCAGTCGTGCGCTCTCGGATGGCGGTTTTCTCAGTGTGCTCGTCGGTCGGTTGCTCTGCGGTGATTTGGTTGACCATGAGTTGATGAATGACCGTTCAAAACGGTGCGAACGACCAACGTGTCGTTAGTTGGTCTGGTCGACGACGATGAACGTCTTCTCGTATTGGGTTGCGAGGTCCGTTCCCGTGAAGTTGTATGAGGTCGAGTATGTCTCGCTGGCGGCGACGCTCCCGGTCTCTTGGGTCGATTCGGTGAGCACGTTCCCGCTCGAATCGAGGAGTTGGACCGTGACGCTCGCGTTGTGGGCGGCCGCATCTCCGTTGTTGAGCGTCAGGACGACATCGACCGAGTCCGTTCCGGTGATTGCGGTGTCGTAGCTCTGGATGGTGAAGTCAGAATCCGAGGTTCCCGAGTTGAACAGCGATATCTGTTCGGTACCCATATCTGTCATGGTCAGTGCAGCGGCGATACCGGCGGAGCCAACGACGAGACCGACGACGAACACCGTGCCGATGACGCGGCGATTTCGTTTCGCCCCCGTTATTTTTGCTAAATTCATTGTGCATTTTGTAATTGGTATAGTAGAATATAAAGTTATCGCGTAGTTATTACAAACCAGAGTGTATTGTATTCTTCGAGCGGTGTACTCGACCACAACGTGAGTAAGGTTATTGACGGTCCTCGCTAGATACGTGGTATGCGATTCGTCATCGTCGGTGCTGGCCGGGTCGGACTCCGTACCGCGAGAGTACTCGCAGAGGAGGGCCACGAGGCGACCGTCATCGACAACGACCCGGCACAGTTAGAGCGACTCTGGGGCGAGCGCTTGGAAATCGTGGACATCTTGGAAGGCGATGGGGCGCGCGAGGAGGACTTGCTGGAGGCGGGTCTCGACGAAGCGGATGCGCTGGGTGCGCTTACCGGTGACCTCACCACCAACTTCGTCGCGTGTATGGTCGGAAAAGCCCACGGCTGTCGCACCGTAATGCGCGCCGACGACGAATACTACCAAGAGATCTATCGGAAATACGCTGTGGCGGTCGATGAAGTGGTCTATCCAGAGAGATTGGGCGCAATCGCCGCGAAGAACGCCCTCGTCGGCGGGTCGATTCGCGCCATTGCCGACATCGCGCAAAACCTCCAACTCGTGGAGTTCACCATTACTGAAGAGTCGCCGACGCGCGGCTATACGCTAAGCGAACTCGAACTGCCGGGCGATGCGGAACTGATAGCCTTCGGCAAGGAAGAGGAGGCACTCGAATTACCCGACCCGGACGACTCGCTCGAACTCGGCGACCGACTCGTCGCGCTCGCGGATTTCGACGCTCTCGGGGACGTTCGACAAATCATCGTCGGCGAGAGCGCCGCACGCGCCTAGAGCGGCATTGCACCGCTCTCTCCTTCGCCCTCACCGTGCTGGCGAGCGCGTGAGAGGAGGTCGGCTACCGGTGGAAGATAGGAGTAGCCGGGAACGATTCCCTCCACATACGTGCCTTCGACGTATTCGATGAGTGCTTTGGCCGCCTCGGCGGCCCGCGTCGGATTGTCGTGGATGAACGCACACTCGATGACCACCGTTTCGTCCACACGCT
>DASSKS010000364.1:0-2154 GCA_035690245.1 Halococcus sp.
CGTTCAGGCCGCTTGCCGCCCCGACGAGATACCCGATCAACTTCTCGGCGCTGTAGATGAGCAACGCCGCCCCGGAGATGAAGATGAAAATAGACGTGATAGCAGAACTTCCCCCGTTTCCTCCGTTCTCTTGTGCCAGTACAGGCGTGGTGACGAGCGAGACGGCGAGCAATGCAACGACCAACAGGACGATGAATCTTCGACGCGACATCCGTTAGCATCCGTCCCACCGCGATTACATAGTAGTTCGTTTTCACGTATCGACGTACATTGAAGGATTATACACGCAGCGGTCAGCGTTCCGTCTCCGGTGTGTCCTCCGGTTCTACTTCCCGCGCGTGGAGCACGAACGTTCGGTCTTCAGGGGTTGCTCTGAGTTCGACGCTTTTCACCAGTCGGTAGTATTTGCGCCGACTCGTGGTGTAGCTTTCTACGACGCCGGCGTCTTCGAGCACCGAGAGGTGATGGACCGCGCTTTTGCCGTCCATGCCGACCCGTTCTGTGAGTTCTGTGACGTACCGAGGTTCGGAAGCGAGTTCGCGGATGATTTTGAGCCGTGGCTTGCTTCCCAGCACGTCGAACAGCGACATACCCAACAGTGTGGCCGATTGCCAATGAACGTTTATGTCCGCACATGGGTTCTGATTTAGAGTGGAGTGGATGTCACACTTCGGCTGTTCCCGGCCCATTCGTATTGGCGTTCCCGACTGTAAACGAAAAATCGATCTCCTCAGTCCCGCCTCTGAGAATGGGCTTCTTGCTACTCCCCTCTGAGATGAACTCGATGACGCCAAGCGATTCGAGTTCTTCCAAATTCCGATGGACATCCTTATAGTCGCGGTCAACCGCCGCGGCGGTTGCTCGAATGCTCGTCGGGTGTTCGGTGGCAATTGCGTCTAACAATTCGAGATTCGACTGACGCATGAGACGTTCGACATCGGCGAAGTCCTCGAAGTCAAGGATGAATCGCACATCCTGTTCGATAGCCTCGCCGGTCTCGCCCGCTTCAGCCCGACGTAAGCGCTCACGCGCCGCGTCTCGTTGTGTACTGGTCTCACCGAACGTGATTTTGAGTATGTTTTCGGTCATGGCAAATCCTCGATTTCATTCAGAAACCGGCCCCGAAGTTCCATCATGCCGGGGAACGCGATTTCTTCGACGCTCTCCGGAGTATGTTGTTCGTGTCGTCCCGGTGTCTGGTTCTCGTTGTCATATCGGAGAATGGTGCCACGGCCATCAGTGTATCCGTAATGGAGTGCGTACCGATAACCGCTTGGATACTTCGGATCGTCCGTCTGGAAGATTTTCCGACGAATGACCCGCGCTCCAGTACGAACCTCCTCATCTTCGATGACCGCAACTCCCATCTCTATCCTATGGGATGGACCCCATCACAATAAGGATATGGGTTTTCCCCATCACACAGTCTGAAATCCTGATTTCGTACGATTCACCATGCCCATCAGGGACTCCAAAACCGCTTAGTGCGCAAGGTTCAATGTGTGAGCGCGACTCGTAACCGTATGGCGAATCTGCCGAGCGACAACGCGAACGACCCGACCGTGATTACTGATGGATACTTCGAGCGCGAGGTCCACCTCTCGCGCGAATCGACCGCGACCTTTCTCCACGAACTCGCCGACCAAATCGCGGCGGGAACCGAACTCACAGTCTCAAGCGACGACTGGCGGATTCCATTCGAATTTGGTGAACCAATCGAAGTCGAAGTCGAGTTCACCTCCCACCGCGAGAAGGAACTCGAAATCGAAATCGAGTTCGAAGAACCCCGTGGGCGCGACGGTCTCTCCGTCGAGTGATTCATCCCCTCCGAGTGCCTACTGACTGTATGGCCGACGACTCCACAGTGACCGCAGAACTCCCCGACAGCGCGTTCCGCACTAGCGGTACTGACCACATCACACTCATCGGCAGCAACGAAGAAGATACCATCGCCTTCTATCGAGACATATTGGGAATGCCGTTGGTGCTCCGCCAGCCGAATCTCGATGCACCGCACATGACTCACCTGTTCTTCGACACTGGCGATGGCCGAATGCTCACCTTCTTCGTCACCGACGACCGTGATTCGCATACTGGCCCACAGCGTCCGGGCGTCGGCGCGGTCCATCACCTCGCGTTTAGCATCGAACCCGA
>DASSKS010000365.1:0-2591 GCA_035690245.1 Halococcus sp.
CGGACACGGCTCGGCAGACAGGTCGCAGAGGAGGAAATCACCTCGATGGAAGAAGCACTCAATTCGGGGCTTCCCTTCAAGGAACCCGAAATCACCGACCAACTCCTCTCAATCGAGGACGACGTGTTGGACATCAACATGGTCCAGCGGATGACCGACTCGGGTCGTCGGGTAAAATTCCGGTGTGTGTGTGCCATCGGCGACCGCAACGGATTTGTAGGCTATGCCGAGGGCCGCGACGACCAAGTCGGCTCTGCCATCCAGAAGGCCATCGAAATCGCCAAACTCAACATGGTCCACGTTTCCAGAGGCTGTGGCTCGTGGGAGTGTGGCTGTGGCCGACCGCATACGGTTGCGTTGCGAACCAGCGGCAAGGCCGGCAGCGTTGAGGTCGAACTCCGACCCGCGCCCAGAGGGCTGGGGCTTGCGGGTGGACCGACCGCTCGCTCGGTGCTCGAACTCGCGGGCATCGAGGACATCTGGACGCGCTCATCCGGGAAAACTCGTACCACAGTGAATTTCGCCAAGGCGACGTTCAACGCGCTCCGTGCGACGTCTGAAGCGAGAGTGCCAGAGCGAACCCGCGAGAAGCGGGAGGTGATCGAGTGATGCAAGCGCTCGTACAGGTTCGCGGCGAGGTGAACATGGAGCAAGGAGTACGCGACACCCTCTCGATGCTCAACATCCACAACACGAACCACTGCGCGCTCGTGCCCGAGACCGACACCTACCGGGGAATGATAACGAAGGTCAACGACTACGTGGCCTACGGCGAACCGAGTTCCGGGGTGCTCTCAACGGTGCTCAGGACACGCGCCGAGCCGGAAGAAGGCGAGGGCGAAATCAACGACGAGTGGGTGAGCGAAAACACCGACTACGATGACGTTGCCGCGCTCGCGGAGGCGTTGCTCGCAGAGGAGACGACACTTCGTGAGGTAGGGCTTTCGCCGTCGCTGCGGCTTCATCCGCCGCGTGGCGGACACAGTGGCATAAAACACCCGACTGCGGAGGGTGGCGAACTCGGCAAGCATAGTACGGATGAAATCGACTCGCTGTTGACGGCGATGCGGTAATTACGACAATGACAAGCAAAAAACGACGCCAGCGCGGTTCGCGCACGCATAGTGGTGGCTCCCACAAGAACCGTCGCGGGGCCGGCCACCGGGGCGGGCGCGGACGCGCAGGACGCGACAAACACGAGTTTCACAACTACGAACCGCTCGGCAAACACGGATTCAGCCGCCCGGAAAAAGCCAAAGAGGAGGTTCTCACTATCGAGGTCCGCGAACTCGACGAAGACGCCGCGCTCCTCGCAGCCGATGGTCTCGCAGAGGACACGGGAGACGGCTACAGACTCGACGCGCGCGATGTCGTCGAGGACGGCCACGAGGCAGATGTCGTGAAGGTGCTCGGCGGCGGGCAAGTGCGAAAGAGCCTCGATGTGACTGCTGATGCGTTCTCGGACAGCGCGCGCGAACTCCTCGCGGATGCCGGTGGTGAGGCCGCCCTGAGCGAGCGTGGTGCCGAACGATTGGCCGCTCTGGAAGACGAGGGCGAGACAGAGAACGAGGAAGTCGAAGAAGCTACAAACGCGGAGACCGGCTAGTACGAAAATGGGTTGGAAGGAGAGCGCAGAACCCGTCCTCACGCGGATGCCGTCGGTCCGACAGCCCGAGGGTCACATTCCGTTCAGACAGAAGCTCGGTTGGACCGCTGGAATCCTCATCATGTATTTCTTCCTGACGACCGTCCCCCTCTATGGGTCGGCCGGGCCGGGAGGCAACTTTTATGGGTCGTTTCGGGCGATTCTCGCCGGCGGTGCGGGGACGATACTCCAGTTGGGTATCGGTCCCATCGTGACCGCGAGCATCGTCCTCCAGTTGCTCGGCGGTGCCAATCTCTTAGGATTGGATACGAACGACCCGCGCGACCAGGTGCTCTATCAGGGGCTTCAGAAGTTTCTGGTGCTCGTGATGATATGCATCACCGGCCTACCGATGGTGTTTGCGGGCAACTTCCTCCCGGCGAGCCAGCAGGTCGCACAAACCTTCGGCATCGGCGTCATCGGTGTGAAGTGGCTGATATTCGCACAGGTGTTCATCGGCGGCGTGCTCATCCTGTTCATGGACGAGGTCGTCTCGAAGTGGGGCGTCGGCTCCGGTATCGGGCTGTTCATCATCGCCGGCGTGAGCCAGCAGATAGTCGGCGGGTTCTTCGGACCGCAGGGATTCTTCGCGGGCTGGTTCGGGATTCTCACCGGCGCAATCGGGGTTTCGCCGCTCACCAGCGAGGGCATTCAAACGCTACTGTTCGGACAGGGCCATCTCGTCGCGCTCTTCACCACCGTTCTCATCTTCGTAGTGGTTGTCTATGCTGAATCCGTGCGCGTCGAGATTCCGCTCTCTCATGCCCGCGTCAAAGGCGCTCGCGGGCGCTTTCCCGTGAAACTGATTTATGCGAGCGTTCTGCCGATGATTCTCGTCCGTGCGTTGCAGGCGAACATCCAGTTCATCGGACAGATTCTCGAATCACAAATCGGGTTGCCCGCGTGGGCCGGCCAGTACAGCGGGGGACAGGTCACTGGTGGTCTG
>DASSKS010000366.1:0-4311 GCA_035690245.1 Halococcus sp.
GGCGTTCGGTTTCGTCGTGATGGTACTGGTGGGGGTGTTGGTACTCCCCCCACCAGCGCTGGCCAACACACACGAGAAAAACGTATCGGGTCCAACGGACGGGCGATTTGCCGAGACGCAGTTCGTCGTCACGGTGTTCGAAAACGGGTCGGCGCGCTGGACACAGCAATACAATCAGCCGCTCTCGAACGAGACAGAGGTCAGTCGCTTTCGCGCCTACGCCGACCGGTTCAGCAGCGAGGAGACACCGGTGTATGCCGATTTCAAGGAGCGGGCGATGGCGTTGACCGAGGAGGGGTCGAACGCGACCGGCCGCGAGATGGACGCGCGTGGGTTCACCCGGCAGGCACGAGTCGTCTCCCAGCCGACGCCGACAGGTGTCGTCACGATGTCGTTCGTGTGGACGAACGTCACTACCGTCGAAGACGGACGGGTACTCCTCGGTGATGTCTTCGAGAACGGCCTGTATCTTTCTCCTGCGATGTCGCTCGAAATCAGGGCCGGCCCGCATCTCGATGTCGCGTGGGAGTCAATCGAACCGACGCCGGACGCCTCGACCAACGAATCGGGGAATGCGACCGACTCGTTCACGTACTTCGGCGAACAGCAGTTCGCGGGCGGCCATCCGCGGGTTGCGTTCGTGCCGGAATCGGCGCTCGTCCCGAACGGTTCGCCCGTTGGCACGCCGATGCTGTGGGCTGGGGGCGTGCTCGTGGCCGTACTCGTCTTCGGCGTGATGGTCGTTCGACGCTCGGAGACACGCACTGGGACCGACGACGAAACGACCAGTAGTGCGAGCGCCACTGACGATACAGCCGAAACAGCCAACCCCACCGAGACGAGCGAGAACGGAACGACACCGCCGGAGCCAGCCATCTCCGATGTGGACCTCAGAACCGACGAGGACCGCGTCACCGCGCTGCTCGAAGCAAATGGGGGACGGATGCAACAGGGGGCAATCGTCGAGGAGACCGGCTGGTCGAAATCGAAGGTGAGTATGCTGCTCTCTGCGATGGAAGCAGAGGGTCGCCTCAGCAAACTCCGTGTCGGCCGCGAGAACATCGTCAGTCTCTCGGGCCACGAACCCGATGCGGCACGGTCGCCGTTCGAGGATGAATGAACGCCAAAGCGCAACTGTTAAACGCGATTCGACGCTACGCCGGAGTGCCGACGAAACGGCAGCACTGAAGGCAAATCGGCGCTCTGGTGGTGTAGTCCGGCCAATCATATTGCCCTCTCACGGCAATGACCGGGGTTCAAATCCCCGCCGGAGCATTCTGCGACGGTTTCACGAGCAGAGCGAGTGAAACGTCGTGACGAGCGGAGCGAAGTCACGGAAAGCGAACACGAGGAGCGAATGCGACTCGCGGGACTTGAGCAAGCGAGTCGCAGCGCGCGAACAGAGTGAGCGAGACCGTCTCGCCCAGTTCAAATCCCCGCCGGAGCATACGAAAGCCGGAACGCGCCGTGGGATATGCTGTGAGCACAGTGAAACCGCGAGCCTATCGGATGGATATGTTCTACCGATAGGCGAGTCACGATTCATCAGTATTCTGGGATTGCTAATCGCCGTGCTTGGTCAAGCATTCTGAAAGGCCAACGACTTCGACTGCCTCCACATCTGGTGCTTTCACCGCTGCCTGTCCCTTCCCGAATTTGGGGATGTCGCGGGCAAACTCCGGCGGGATCGAGGGTACCTTCTGGACTACCTCCGCTCGGAGACCGAGAAAGACGTTCGTATTCGTCTGTTTCAGGATGTCGTCGTCGATATCCTCGGGGTTCTGGGTGATCATCATCATCCCGAGTTGGTCCTTTCGTCCCTGTCGTACTGCATCTCTGGCTTGTCGCACAATCTTTTTTCCCCGAAGGTCGTCGGCCCCGGGCGTCGAGAGGTAGTTGTGTGCCTCGTCGACGCCAAGCATGAGGGGTGTCTCGCTCACGTTTGGGTCGGCACTGTTGTTCTTAAGTTTGTTCTCGATGATATACGAGAGCACCGAGAGCACGACGAGATTCTCGCGTTCGCGCGTCAGATGACGGGTTGGAATCACTGTGACCTGCCCTGGACGGAACATCTGATGGGTGTACTCATCGAGTCGGTTTGCATCCGCGTCGAACACGCCTGCGAACTCGGAGCGTTTCACTCGCTGCATCAACCCACGCCACGTCCCGTCCGCGATATTCTTTTCTTCGAGAAGGCGTGCCTCATCGTTGTCGAGATGAGTGAGAAATTTGTCGTAGCTCGGCCGATCGCCGTCGCTATTCAGTAGTGGCGGTCGGTGGCTGTCGGCCCCGCTCTCGTCGGCTCGGCTGTAATCCTGAAAGTAATCGTTGAGACAGTCACGGAGCGCACCGGCCATGACCTGACTCATATCGTAGGGCATCAACAGAAACGGTCGTTCCTTTACCAGCGAGAACGGGATCGAAAACGGTGTTCGCTGGCCTGATGCCGGTGGTGCGGTATCGGCCACTTGCGGCGTGAATACCTGAAGATCGTCGCCGAGGCCGCCCGTATTGATCGGGCTATTCCGAAGTTCCTCCCCGAGCGCCGCCTCCTCGCCGCCGGGCTGAAGTTTCTCGTTATCCTCGCGCATCTGCCAATACTCGTTCGCCGGATCGAAGACCACCACGCCGAGTTCTTTGTGAGCGTTCCCGACTGGATACCGTTTCCCGCCGATAAACTGGCGAAGCAGGTTTTTCGTGAAATGAGTCTTCCCCTTCCCAGTCGAGCCGGCGACGAGCGTGTGTCGCCAGATGGCAGGTTCGCCACTCTCGACCTCGAAACCTCCCGACTCATCCCCCACACTCCCCGGATTGTCGATGTAGTACGGCACCGGCCTGTCAGCAACGGTTTTCCGTTCGCCGGCGACCGCGAGATAGCCACAGAACACGCCCGAGTGCGGGATATTCAGCCCCGTGCGAAGGAACGCTTCGTCCTCGGTGAGCGTCACATCCGCATTGGGCTTCGGGATTCGACTCACGATCCCGCGCTCGTACTTCTTCTCGGCCTCGACGGCCGTGTCGTCGATCTCGACCGACGCGATCGGATCGAGTTCGGCCACCAGTACGTATTCGCTCTCGTCAACGCTCTCCTCGCTTACGATGTCGTGGTGAGTGTCGGAGGTATCATCGAGGTCCGTATAGGGTTCGTACCGGAGCGCCTCAACGGCTGCGAAGAGACTCTCGCCGCGTCCGGGGTAGGGGACCTGTACGTAGTCGCCCACCTGCACGTCCTCGCGCCGGTCGGTGGTGATGTACGCCTCGACCAGATGCTCGGTGCGACCGATGCGGATGTTGTTTCCACCGAGGATGTGGCCTACCTCGTCCTCTGCGCGAGGAGTGATGTCGCTCTCAACCGCGCGCGCACCGATGGCGTCCTCGCTCCCGCTTTCGGTGACGGTGCCGCCATCGCTTTCGGTACTCTGCTCCTCGGTCGTGTCCCCGGTCTCGCGTTCCTCGCGGTCTTCGGGGAGGGTAAAATCACTCATTGTCGGGCTCCATTCCGTTGATGTCGTCTTGACTCCACCGGCCGTCCCAATTGTAGTTCTTGCTTGGTGCGCTCGAATCCAGCACCCCGCGAATCGTCTTGCGATTGCCTTGGGAGATACTGGCGATACGGTCGGCGCGCGTCACGGCTAGTGGTACGTCGCGGCGACGGGCGATCTCTTTGAGCGCTTTGTTCTGGATCTCGTCGCGGGTTTCCTCGTCGTCGAGGATAAAGAGGAGCGGCGTCTCGACCCGGAAGACGAACTCCTGCTTTGGCAATCGTACGTAGAAAAACGCTCGCCGATAATCACCGGGCTCGCCGAACTGGAGGTCCTCCGCGAAGGGGTCCAGTATTTCAGTATCGCCGAGTCGACCGGCGGCGAGTTCGGTGCTCACGAACCACGATGTGTAGGTTAGCTCGTTGAGACTGCCGTCCCGGAGCACCTCGGAGATATACTGGTGGTCTCGGGTCCACGAAACGTCCGGGCGCAGGCCGTTTTCGTCCGTGACGCCGTGCTGGCGGATCTTCTCCTCCAGCGAATCGACGAGTTGGGCCGTGGTCGAGGTCTTCACGACGCCGACGACGGGAAAGCCCCGGTCGTATTGGGTCTCCACAACCTCGATGTAATTTTCTACGATTTCGCGGGGCCGGTCCCATGACTCGGCGGGAGAGGTGCTACCAGCGTCATCGAGCAATACCCAATACAGCACGCCAAGCGGGTAGAGCGACCCATCCAGAAAGAGCGGGCCGTCGACTTCATCGAGCATCCGGCGAGCGTGCTCGCCCTCGGCGAGCGATTGGGCGACCGACGAGACGGCCTTCGAGAG
>DASSKS010000367.1:0-3944 GCA_035690245.1 Halococcus sp.
CGACGTGTGGGTTCCGTTATTTTGTGGGTCACGGACTCGACCTCGATGTACCAGAGTCTATCGATCCGGTCCCAAATCGCGCGATGCTCGGCACGCTCATTCACGAGGTACTTCGAGAAACCTTCGAGCGATTACAAGAGCACGCGGGCGAACCGGTCGTGCTCGAACCAGCCGAGCGGCCCACGATAGAATCGACGCTTTTGGAGGCCGCACAGTACGTCATCGAGACCCCAACGAGGGTCTCACTAGCCGAGTTCGACTGGGGAACAACCACTGCGTTTGCTCGCCAGCAACTCGAAGAACTGTTCACGGGCGTCGGCACCGCCGCGGAGAATCCCTACTACCGAAGCAACTACCCGCACAACGGGGGCGACAGGGGCCTATTCGCTCGATTTCTGGACACAGAAATGAAGAATGGATCGGCACCGTCGCACTTCGAGTATCCGTTTGGCGGCGTCGAAGACACCAGTGCTGAGACTGACAACCACGTCGAAATCGACACACCACGAGGGACGGTCAAGCTTCGGGGACAAATCGACCGAATCGACCGCACGTCGAACGATGAGGGTCCTGATGAGGTGACGGTTTGGGACTACAAATCAGGGAGTGCGCCGAGCACCGCCCGTACTATCGACGGGACAGACTTCCAGTTAGCGACGTATCTCCGAGCAGCAGTGACAAGTCTCGATGGCGATGTCCGTGTTATGGATGGGCACTACTACGAGGTTTCACCACCCCGATCGGTCAATCCCAAGGACGGACTCAGCGGAGATTTCGACTCCGAAGCGGCATTTGATGCATTCCTCGATGCGGAATACCCCGCACGACTCGCACAGCTACAGACTGCCCTCGAACGGGGTGCCTTCCAACCGACCTACCTCGACGAAAAAGATGCGGGATGTGAGTACTGCGCCTACCGGTCTGCGTGTGACGTTCGTCATCACCAACGTCACGAGCGACTCGACGCACTTGACGACAATCACGTCGAATACGTCCCACCAGGGGTTGCCGATGGCGGCCCATTCTCGTACGCACCAGATGCCGCCCCAACTGAGCCGGAGGACGGGCAATGAGTGACCACAACACACCACAAATCGCTGGCTCTGACCGGGATGAACCGAAAGAACTGGACGAACAGACCGGATCGACCGACCGCCCGGATCCACTCGTCGCCTCCGACTTCAGCCTGACCGACCAGCAAGCCGATGCAATGGCACTCGGTCGTCACCTTTCGGTGACTGCAGCGGCCGGGACAGGCAAGACGACCGCACTTGCGGCACGCTATCTCCATATCCTCCAACAGACCGAAGCAACACCTCGGGAGATTGCGACGATCACGTTCACCCGCAAGGCAACCACCGAGATGCGGGAGCGCATCCGTGAGAACGTCTCTGCACAGTTGGGGATAGTCGAAGACGACGAGTTCGACCACTGGCGGTCGGTCGCAGATGAACTCTCGAAAGGATATATCCACACGGTCGATGCCTTCTGTGCTCGTCTGCTTCGCGAGTATGCTGTCGAAGCGGGCGTTGACCCGGAGTTCGATATGCTCGATGAAGTTGCAGCCCCTGTCCTCCAGCGCGAGGCGATCACGAACTATCTCGACCAAAACCCAGAGAACCAAGCTCTCAGTCTCGTTGCTCGCCTCTGGAAGCGCGATACTGTCGTCGAGTTACTCCGTGGGCTACTCACAGTACGACCGGAGAGTACAGCATGGGCACGCGACCGGCTCGACCGGACGACTGAGACACACATCACCGAGCTGTACGAGGTGTTCGCCGAAGTCAATCCAGCGGGCGCACGAGCGATACTCGGCGGTCCGGCAATGCAGGCGGCGCTCTCGACGCTCCGCTCGCTCGACCTTGAGGAAATCGGTGTCCCTCGTGATGACTATGCGTGGGAGAACATCGAGCTGTATCTTCGACCGGCTGCAGAGAGTGCGGGCGCGACCGATCCGGATGGAGCCGACGATGTCGATGTGCTGCGGGCACTACGGCGACTTGCCGACGGGATCACCACGACAAGTGGGACACCGTACAACAGCGCACGTGGACGTGGCAGTCATCACATCGCGGGGAAGAAAGGCAACTGGCCAGACGAGGAGCAGGAGGCATACCGTGACGCCCTCGAAGTTCTTCTCGAAACACTGACGCCCGAGTTTGATGCTATTCGGACGATTCCGAGTCAAATCGACGAAAACGCCGCATCGTACACCGGTGCGCTCGCCGAGGTGTATCTCGATTGCTTGCAGACCTACGAAGATCTCAAAAGCGAACGAACCGCGTTCGACTTCGACGACCTGCTGACAAAGGCACACACACTCATCAAGTCCGACAGCGAGATCCTTGAGACACTACAGGAGCGATTCGACCATATCATGGTCGACGAATTTCAAGATACGGACCCTCGACAGTGGCAACTCGTCTCGCTGCTCAGCGGAATCGCCGACTCCGACTGTGAAGTTGGCGAGGAGGCGACCGTGTTTGTCGTCGGTGATAAGAAACAGAGTATCTATCGCTTCCGCGGGGCGGACGTAGCGACCTTCTCAGACGCACGAGCGGCTCTCGTTACGGCGAACACTACCCGCGACGGGATCACTGCTATCAACGGTGATACAGAGCCGCCGACTGAACTCGAACTCACCGGGAGCTTCCGAACGCTCACCGAGCCGATCGAGACACTGAATCCACTGTTCGAGCACGTGTTCCAACCTGCTGGCGAGACACATCGCCAATACGAAGCCGAACCACAGTCTATCGATCCAGCGCGAGACGAGGGGACGGGCATCGACGGCACTGTCGAGTATCTCGTCGTCCCCGAAACAGAAGCTGCTGCTGAAGCGCTGTACGATGATGACCATCCGCTTCGTTCACGAACGTATCTTGGCAAGGGAGATCGTGAAGCACGCGCTCTTGCCGCACGGATTAGCACGCACCTCAACGACGGGACCGAAATCTTCGACAACGAAAACAACGAGTCCCGATGTGTCGAACCGCGCGATGTTGCTGTTCTCCTCAGGACTCGAAAGAACCTCGCGGCCTACGAGCGAGCGTTTGACGAGTACGATATCCCAGTTAACGTGATCTCTGGTGACGGCTACTGGGAATCGCCTGAGATTCGGATGCTCTGTAATCTCGTTGAGGTCCTGTTTGACCCGACGCAGGACATCCCGCTTTACGGGCTACTCCGTTCGCCGATGTTCGGGTTAACCGACACGGAGATCGCACCATATGCCGTCGACGAACGACTTTGGGCGGCGATGGCGGATGCCGACAACGGTGCCATTGCAGACGCCTACTCCCGACTTCGCGACTGGCGTGAAGCGTACGGAATCGACGAGGACCCTGGCACTTTCGCTGGAGACGGCGAGGGAGATGACAGAAGGACGGGTACTGGCCACACCCCGTCGTATCGCACCGTCAACAAGCTGCTGACGATAGTGTTCGAGGACACAGGCATTCTGGCGAGCATTGGCGCTGGTGAGCGAGGACAGCAGGCGGTCGCGAACATTCAGAAATTCCAAGAACAGATCCGTCAATGGAGCGACCAAGGGGTGCGAACGCTCGCAGCGATTCGTGACCGTATTACCAACCAGCAAGCAGAATCTGCGAAAGAGCGAGACGCCGCCCTCCCATCGGAAACCGGCGGCGTGCGGATACTGACTGTCCACGCATCGAAGGGGCTAGAGTTCCCAATCGTCGCCGTTCCCGAGATCGGCCGTGGATTCAACTTCGACGGTTCACTCGACGAACGCAAGCAGGCGTATCTCAGGACGTATCCGCCCGAATCGAGATCGGATAGATACCTCGGAATTGCTGGTCCAGGAGTCGCCGACACGTATGAAACCGTCAACACCGCAGTCAAAGATACCCTCCATTCGAGAGAGAAAGAGGAGCTTCGAGCGGAAGAAAAACGGACGCTATACGTTGCCTGTACACGGGTCC
>DASSKS010000368.1:0-3962 GCA_035690245.1 Halococcus sp.
CGTCCCCGAACGACTCAGAGAGACAGACCGGCGAGAAGCCGTCATTCGAGAGTACGAAGACGACCGTTCAACTGCTATTGCGGTGGATTTCGGTCCCGACGCTGGCGATGTCACCGTCGATATCGTGGACGACACGGCGATTGTGGTCGTTGGAGATGAGCACTTCGAGTTCGAACTCCCCGATGACGTCGATGAACTCTCGACGAACAACGGCGTTCTCACCATCACCGAGTAGGTCCCTCGTGGACTCGAACAGCCTCACCCAGACGATACTCGAAGCCGAACGAATCGGGCTGATTCTCTTTTTCGTACTCAGTATCGCCGGGTCCGCCGTCGTCTCGTTCGGCGCGCTGTCCGCAAACGACCACGTCACCGCGCTCATGGCCGGCGCATCCGTCGTTTCGGGAATCGTGGTTCTCTGTATCATCGTCTATATGGAGACACACATCTGGGATTCTGCATAACGGGAGACACCTTTTTCTCATTCCGAGACCATTCAGTAACAACGAGCGATGGACCAGCAGATTTCGGTGTTACTGGTGGACGACGAACCGGCGGTCGCAGACCTCGCGGCGCTCTATCTCGAACGCTTCCACGACGACATCACGGTAGAAACCGAGACGGCGGGCAAGGCGGCACTCGCGCGCTTTTCGCGCGACCCAGAACTGATTGACTGTATCGTGAGCGACTACACCATGCCGGGGATGGACGGACTCGAATTCCTCGCTGCGGTGCGCGAAACCCATCCTGCTATCCCATTTGTCCTCTTTACTGGGAAGGGCAGCGAGGAAATCGCAAGCGAGGCCATTTCTGCGGGTGTCACCGACTACCTCCAAAAGGGCACGGGCACCGAGCAGTACGAACTGCTCGCAAACCGCGTCGAAAACGCCGTTTTTGCCCACCGTGGCGCAGAACGCGCCGCAGAACTCGCACGCATCAACAGGATGGTCAGCGAGGTCCAACGCGAACTGGTCCGACAAACGACCCGTGAGGACATCGAGGAAGTCGTCTGTCGGTGTTTTGCGGAGTCTGGGTCGTACACGCTCGCGTGGATAGGCACGCCCGACGACGATGGTGCGCTCTCGGTCCACGACTGTGCAGGGACCGGCATCGGGTATCTCGATGAAGTCGATATCCGGGCCGACGACACTCCTCGTGGACGGGGTCCCGCCGGCACGGCGCTTCGCTCTGGAACGGTGCAAATCATGGGGACCACCGAGAGTGCGGCCTTCGAACCGTGGCGTAAGACCGCAGCGCGCTACGGACACGAATCGGTCATCGTCCTTCCATTGACGTATTCCGACGCGGGCTACGGCGTGTTGGCCATCTACTCGAATCGACGACACGCCTTCGACACACCCGAACGCGACGGTCTCACGGAACTCGCTGGAACGGTCGCACAGGCGATACACGCCACTGAAACCAGAGCACAATTCGAACGGCGCGAGCGCGCACTGGCCACATCCGAACGAAAGTACCGTTCGCTTATCGACGCTGCCCCGGATGCGATTTTTATCGCCGACGCCGACACCGGCGAGATAGTCGAGACGAACGCCGCTGGCGAGTCGTTGCTCTTGCGCTCGCGTGAGGAAATCATCGGGATGCACCAGTCAGCACTCCACCCCGACGCCGAGCGCTACCGCGAACTGTTCGAACACAGCATCGCCACCAAAAACCCGAGCATCATACAGTTCGCTGACGGGTCCGATGTCCGTGTAGAGCGCGCAGACGGTGAGCGAGTGCCGGTCGAAATCAGCGCCAAACTGGTCGATATCGGCGAGCGAACGCTGGTCCATGGCCGATTCAGGGACGTATCCGCCAATCGAGAGCGCGAGCGCGAACTCCACACAGAGCGCGCGGTCACCGAAAGCATCCTCGACGCGACGCCGGACTCCATCTATGCGTTCGATTCGGAGGGAGGGATGCTCCGGTGGAACGACGAGTTCGCCGAGACGGTGGGGTACACCGACGAGGAAATCGCGGGAATGAACTGCCTCGAATTCGTGCCTGAAGCCGACCGCCAGTGGATGCTCGGCGAAATCAGAGACATCATCACAGACGGCGTGACTGTCACCATCGAATCGTCGTTCGTCACGAAAGACGGCGAGTGCGTTCCCCACGAGTTGCGGGGCGCGCGCCTCACTGACGGGGAGGCGGTCCGCGGGGTAATCGGCTCTGCGCGCGACATCACGGAGCACAAACGGCGCGAGGAAATCGTTGGCGCGCTCCACACGGCGACGCGCGAACTCGTGCGTGCAGAAGACAAGAAGACGGTGGCAAAGGCAACCGCGAGAGCCGCAGAGGAAATCCTCGACTTTCCGATCACGGTGGTTCGGTTGTACGACGCAGAGTCAGAGAAACTCGAACCTGTTGGACTGACCGATGGGACGACCGACCACCTCGGCGAACGGCCTTCATATGCCCGCGGTGAGGGGTTTCCGTGGCGCGCGTTCGAATCGGGTGACCCCGTTATCGCGTCTGACAGCGCCGCGCGCTCTGCCATCGACGGGTCTCCGATGCAAAGCGCGTTGTACGTCCCCATTGGCGAGCACGGGACGCTGAGTATCGCGTCTCTCGACGCGGACTTCGAGGACAGTGACATCGGACTCACGCGATTACTCGCGGCGAACGCGACGGCAGCACTCGACCGCGTTGAGCGCGAAGCACAACTCAGGCGCTACGAGCGGATGCTCGACACCGCCGGCGATATGGTGTATGCACTCGATACCGAGGGGCGATTCACGGCGGTCAACGACACGTTCGTCGAGGAGACGGGCTATTCGCGTGCGGAAGTCGTCGGTGAGCACGTCTCGTTGGCGCTCGATGCCGAAGACGTCGCCCACGGCGAGACCTTGATTCAGGGGCTGCTTTCGCGGGAGCAAGCGACCAACTCGGATTCGTATGAGATAACCGTTCACACCACAACTGGGGAATCCATCCCGTGTGAAACCCGGATAGCGCTGTTGCACACCGATGGCAAATTCGAGGGGTCGGTCGGCGTCGTCCGTGACATCACCGCCAGAAAACAGTACGAGAGGCTGCTCGAATCGCTTCACGACGCCACGCGCGGGATGATGGAGGCAGAAACCCGAACAGGAGTAGCGGAAGTCGCCGTCGAGACCGCAGAACGCATCCTCGGAATGGCGCTGAACGGTATCTGGTTCGCAGACGAAAACGTGCTTCGTCCGGTGGCGGCGTCGGAAGCGGGGCGCGAACTACTCGAAACGATACCGACGTATACCCGTGGCGAGAGCCTTGCGTGGGAGGCGTTCGAACGCGGCGAGACGCGCCAGTATGACCACGTCGAGCGCGAACCGAACGCCCTCAACCCGGAGACACGGATTCGAAGCGAGATGCTCGTTCCGCTCGGTGAGTATGGGGTGTTGACCATCGGTTCGACCGAGCCGGGACAGTTCACGGAGAGCGACCTCTCGCTTTCGAAACTCTTGGCAGCCAATACCGAAGCGGCGCTGAATCGTGCCGAGCGCGAGCGCCAACTCGTCGTCGAACACGACAGGTTAACCGCACTGTTCGAGAACATTCCCGACCCCGCTCTGAGCTTCGAGTTCGCGGATGGCGAGCCGATATTCCACAGCGTGAACGCCCGGTTCGAGGAAGTCTTTGGCTATCCCGCCCGCGAGGTCATCGGTGAACCCGTAGACGGATACGTCGTCCCACCGGGCCGCGAGGAGGAGGCAAGCGGGTTCAACGAGGCGTTGTTGTGCGGAGAGACGGTTCGAACGACCGTCCGCCGCCAGACTAAGAGTGCGATGCGGGACTTCCTGCTCCACGTGGTTCCGCTCGAACCCGGCGAACGCAACACCGAGGGCTACGCGATTTATACGGACATCACCGAGCAAAAGCGCCACGAGCGCGACCTCGAACGACAGAACGAACTCTTAGACGACTTTGCAAGCGTCATCTCACACGACCTCCGCAACCCGATGAGCGTCGTGAGAGGC
>DASSKS010000369.1:0-2752 GCA_035690245.1 Halococcus sp.
ATCCGTGATCAGCGATCTCCGCGACGAGATCGAGACGCTTGACGACGAGGCGGAGTATGACCTCAGTAGCGCAGAAAGCGCAGTGGATGCGCTCAACACTGTTCAGGACGACCTTCTCGATGTCCAGCAGGAAAAGAACACGCTGGAAAACGAGTACAACAACGCCCGCGACGACCTCCTGGATGCGAAGTCGGACCTCGGCGACGTCAACACTGGTCTAGAGGAAGCGCGGACTCAAGCCGATGAGAAGGAATTGGCCATCGAGGACGCCGAAGGCGATGTCGAGAATTACAAAGACGAACTCCGCGAACAACTCCGCGACCTCGCGGATACCCTTGAGGAGTACGAAGTTGAGACATACTTCGGGACGGACGAGGACGGGGAACTCGGCATCGACGTGGTCACGGACACGTTGGTCCCGCTCGCCCGTGAGCGTATTCCCGAGCGTCGAGAGCAACTCAGCGACGAGATTACCGACCTCACCGGCGAGATCGGACGCCTCGAAACCAAAGTCGAAACCCTCAACGACCAGATCGAGGGTTTTCAGGAACTCGGTGAGGCCGGCGAGTGTCCCAAATGTGGACAGGCCGTTGAGGAAGCCCATGTTGACGAGGAGATAGACGAGTTGGAGAGCGAGCGGGATACCGTCGAGGCGAAGGTCACGTCGATCGAGGAGGACAAGAAGCAACTTCAGCGCCGACACGGCCAACTCAGCGGCATCCGCAACACCGTGAATAACGCGATCGATTTCTACACCGACACGCTGGTCGAGGCCCGCGAACGCGCCGAAGCCCTCCGCGGCGACCGCGAGGACATCACCGAGGAGATCGCCGAACGTGAAGCCGAAGAATCCGAGCTACACGACCGGATCGACGACCTCGAAACCACGGTCGAGGAATGCAAGGCAGCCTTCGAGGAGACCGAGGCCCGCATGGAGCGCATCGCTGACAGCCGCGAGACGGTCAAGGACGCCGACGCGAAGTACGACGCCATCAATGACAGCCAGACAAAAATCGAACAGGAACAGCAGGCCATTAGCCACGCTGACGACCGGATCGAGAATCTCGACGACCAACTCGACGCCTACCGGGATGAGAAAGAAAGCATCGAAGACGAACTCGGCGACCTCAACCCCGAGGAGCTTCGGGAACGGAAGGCCACCTACGAGGACGAAATCGAGAGTCACCATGAAAGCCGGGACGAGGCCCAAAGTCAGGTCGAAGACCTCCGAGGCGAGGTGGCCGGCGTCGAGACCACACTCGATAACCTCCGCGACCTCCGGGAGAACATTGCCGAGTTAGAACACCGCGAGCGGTGGGCCGACAGCGTTCGGGAGGACATCGAGCATACGCTCTCGATCTACAACGAAGTTCAGTCGGACCTCCGCGAGACGTACCTCGGGTATCTCAACGAGTACGCCAACGACATCTTCAAAGACATCTACAAGAACAGTAGCTACCAGCAGGTCCGTATCACCGAAGAACACAACGAGACCTACGACACCTACGACTACGATATTCAGTTGCTCCGCGACGACGGCACGATGGAAGACCCCGCCAACGCGAGCGGGGGCGAACGCGCAGTCGTGAACCTCGCATTCCGAGCGGGTATCTATCGGCTGATCGCCCAGATCCGTGGAGCGGGCGGGACGCTTCCGCCGTTCATCCTCGACGAACCGACCACGTTCCTCGACGAAGGTCACGTCGGCCAGCTAGAGCAGATGCTCGACACCATCAAGGAGTGGGACGTCGCACAGGTGTTCGTGGTGAGCCACGACGAGAGTCTGATCCATGGCGCGGATCACGAGTGTCTCGTCACGAAAGACGAGGGTTCGGCGAGTCAGGTGGAGATGCGACTGGCCGGCCACGACTACGAGGGCGGCGACGGGACCGAGGTCGCGCTCTCGGATGGAGGAGCGGGGGAACCCATGAACACCGATCATCCCGCGTCGAGGAGGAGGTAAACTGATGCAAGAAGCAATCGACTGCGCGCTCCGGTCGGGCGTGTGGTTATCCACCTCATCGATGGGAACGACACCGAAGCAGAAGCGATCGTCAACGAAGCGGCCGGCGATCCGAGATGATGTTTCACACGGCTGCGTGTGTTCGGCGATACCGACCTCGCGCATCGGACGGACGGTCGAGGTGACGGTCCGCGGGGAGACGGAGAGCGCTGACGACGGGGATGATGGAGAACCCGCCCGCGGCTCAGTTTCCGAGATGGTGTGCCTGAGAGGTCCACACCGAGATTTAAGACAGATGCGGATGTAACCGTTCGATAGATGGATGCAGAAGCGCTTTCGCTCGTCCGAGCGATATGCGGGCGGGTCGACGAGAACATCTCGCGGCAGGGCCGCGAGCAGTCCGAACACGCTCGCCGGCTGTTCGAGCACCTCGACAAACCCGGCGGTGGCGTCGAATCAGTCGACGAACCGTGGTGTGCTCGGACGCCGATCGCCGACCTTGGGAACTGGAGCAACGACCCGTGGGCCGGGCCGACATATGCGATCGACGCCTCGACGACACAGGCGCTCGAATACACGAACGGGCTGATCATGGATACGGCCTACGCCAAACTCGGCGTCGGCGGCATCGACGTCGACCGCAGTGCCGAGCGCGCCGGCACGGTGAAGACTGTGGTCTACTACGACGAGGGCGAGTCCAGCATCCGCGGCGAGACGTTTTCCGAAGACGATGACACCGGTGGTGACAGTCCGCTACAGGGTGAACTCGTCCCTTACGATGCCGACGCA
>DASSKS010000370.1:0-2540 GCA_035690245.1 Halococcus sp.
GGTGTTGATGAGGTCTATATGCTGTGCTATCTCCTCTCTCGCAGCGTCCAATCCCGAATAGACCAGTTGCCACGGTTTCGATTCCATAGTGATTCTTTCGATTCTCCGTGAGTGGCGTTCATCTCACTGTTCGAAGTCATCGATGACTCTCCGTCTTCACGTCCGACGCTCGTGGCTACCGTTCGCTAGTCTCCACCACTTCGATGGATAGCCGGGTCGATTCGCTCTCGTGTCCGACCGTTCGCCATCAGTACTACTGGATACAACCCGACGCATATATTAAGGCTGTCAAAAATATCAAATATGTGTAATTTAGCTACTCGGTTGAGAACGAGTGTTCACTGTCCTACTGTTTCAGTCGGCGGGGCTTGACGTGGCTGCGGCGGTCGAGAACGTCCCCGATTTGGTCCACAGTCCGAGTGCGCCGACGGCCATGATGACGGCAGCGATGAAAAACGGGACGTGTGGGCCGTAGGTGTGGCCGACGATCCCCGCGAGGACGGGTGCGATGGCCGCGCCGGCCCACCGGAGGAAGTTGTACGCGCCCGAGGAGACAGAGCGAGAGAAGGGTGATACCTCGATGGCGAAGGTCGTGAACTGGGCGTTTGCGATGCCACAGAACAACCCCGACGCGACGATGACTATGAGTAACGTACTTCCCTCGGCGAAACCGGCAGCGAGCAAAATTCCCGTCATCGCCACCAAGTCCGCGAGCAGGATGGTCGTCGATTCGAAGTAGCGTCCGAGATACGAGACGATGACCACCGACGCGATGGCGACCAGCCCACCCCAGAAGAAGTAGGTGATGCCGAGCGAAATCGCAGAGAGTCCTTCGAGCGTGAGCGGCGAGTAGGCCAAAATCGTGAAGAATCCGTAACTGTACGCCAGTCCGACGAGCGCGTTGAGAAAGACGGGGCGATTCTTGAGCGCGGCGAGGATGTCTCGCGCGCTAGCATCGTGTTCGTCGGGAGTCTCGGAATCATCGACTGTCATCCGCGTCGAAACGAACGCGACCGCCATCAGTACGGCTGTGCCGGCGAAGGGAAGCCGCCACGAAATCGACCCGAGAAACCCGCCGAGGAGCGGACCAGTGGCGATGCCGAGACCGAGTGCGGCCTCATAGAGCCTGATGGCCCGCGCGGAGCCACCGCTCATCAGCCCGACGATGATCGAGAGTGCGGTCGCAGTGAACAGTGCGTTCCCGAAGCCCCACCCGCCCCGAACGACGGCGAGGAACGTAACCGAGGGGGCCGCCGCACAAAGCGCCGCGGCGATTGCCACGATAGCGAGACCCGCGAGCATGGTTTTCTTTCCACCCAGTCGCGTCGAGAGCGCGCCCGAGGCCAACATCGCAACCGCCATGATTGCGAGATAGCTCGTAAATAAGAGTTCGATTTCGGCGGGCGTCGCCCCCATCTGTTCGCCAATGACCGGCAAGATGGGGTCAACGACGCCGATTCCGAGAAAGGCCACGAACGTCGCAAACGCGGTCGCAAGCACGGCTGGTGGATATCTATTCACCCTCTTACGTATCGACACGGAGATTCACCGCTCAATACTCGGCTGTCGAGGCGTTTACGTTCAATGGTTTCTGTGCGATTGACAATCACGGGCACAATATAGCAGCGTGCCATGCGAAAAATCAGGCAGTACTGTTTCAACGATTTCGTTGTCGTATTTCGTGTGACAGCCGACGCAACCCCTGCCAGCCGCGAAAAAACGAGTTTCGCCGTGAAAATCGACTCATGTAGGGCGGCAATCGTTGCCGAGGGTTTTATCCCCCTGACTCCGTAGTGACGGGTATGAATTTCGACCTCCCCGACGAACACCGGATGATGCGCAACACGGTGCGCGAGTTCTGTGACGAAGAAATCGCCCCAATCGCCCAAGAAATCGAAGACGAACACCGCTATCCCGCAGAGATATTCAAAGCACTCGCCAGTCTGGACGTGATGGGTGTTCCAATCACCGAAGAATACGGCGGATTGGGTGGCGACCAACTCATGTACGCACTCGTCGCCGAGGAACTCGGACGTGTCTCTGGCTCCATCGGTCTCTCGTATGCCGCCCACGTCAGCCTCGCCTCGAAACCACTCGAACTCTTTGGCACACACGAACAAAAAGAGCGCTGGCTCCGCCCGCTCGCAGAGGGCGACCACATCGGCTCGTGGGCACTCACCGAACCCGGAAGCGGAAGCGATGCGAGCAACATGGACACCCGCGCCGAAAAGGAGGGTAACGAATACGTCCTCAATGGCTCGAAGCAGTTCATCACGAACGCCTCGGAGGCTGGCTCAGTGCTCGTCAAAGCCGTCACCAATCCCGACGCGGGTTATGGGGGTATTTCGACATTCATCGTTGACCCCGACGACGACGGTTTCGAAATCTCCACCATCTGGGACAAAATGGGACTCAATGCCTCGCCGACGTGTGAAATCCAACTCGACGATGTGCGCCTGCCCGAAGACCGACTCTTGGGTACTGAAGGCGAGGGCTGGGAACAGACCAAGAAAACCTTAGATGGAGGACGTATCTCGATT
>DASSKS010000371.1:0-3632 GCA_035690245.1 Halococcus sp.
GAATCGCGCTTCATCGAGCCGATGCATTCAGAACGAAACGTCGTCAAACGAATCAGCGGTAAGCGCACCGTACCGGCAATCGTCGACCCGAATACCGGTGTTACGATGTCTGAAAGCGCGAACATCGTGGCGTATCTCGATGGAACCTATGGGGGCGAAGAAGCCTAATGCCCGACTTCGATGTGGTTACACTCGAATCGAGTGACCACCCAGAAGCGGGCGACGAAGCGCCTGATTTCGTCAGACCGCTGGTCAACGAGGAGTTCTGGGAAGACGTTGCGCTGTCCGAGTTGGTGAAAGATGGACCTGTCGTGTTGGTCTTCCATCCGATGGACGGGGCGTTTCCCGCGACGTACATCTGGAACGAGATTCGTGACCGGGAGTGGACCGACCGCATCGAAGTTGTCGGTCTCTCCGTCTCCTCTCCCTACGAGCACAAGACGCTCATCGAAGAACGGGGAATCGACGCGCGGCTGTTTTCGGACCCACAGAACGGCGTCGCAGCACAGTACGACATCGTCAACGACCTCGATGGGATGGCTGGTATCGCGGAGCCACGGCCTGCGGTGTTCGTCATCAACGGCGAGCAAGTAATCGAGTATGCGTGGGTGGCAAGCGAGTGGCCCGACTTCCCCGACTACGACGAGGTCGAAGCGGCCATCGACAGCCTGTAATGGTATCGATTGAGAGCGCCGCCACTGCCATCCGTGACGGCGAACTGGTGGTGTATCCGACCGAGACCGTGTACGGATTAGGAGCGAATGCGCTCGATGCCGATACCATAGAACGTGTTTTCGCGGTCAAAGGACGGCCCCACGAAAAACCGATTTCGTTGGCCGTCTCGGATGTGGAGCAGTCATTTGAGTACACCCGTCCGACTGCCGAGGAAAAACGGTTCATGCGCGAGTTCCTTCCCGGTCCCGTAACCGTGCTGGTCGAGGCGCGCGAGATGGTTCCAGACGTGTTGACCGCCGGAAACGCGCGTGTGGGTGTGCGCGTGCCCGACCATCCGATGGCGCTTTCGTTACTTCAGGAAACTGCGCCGCTCACCGCGACGAGTGCGAATCGCAGCGGAAATCCGAGCGCCAAGCAGGTCGATGAAGTGGACGAATCAGTCCGCGCGGCGAGCGCGGTCGTTCTCGACGGTGGTGCACTTTCGGGCGTCGAGAGCACCGTGGTCGATGTCTCTGCGGGAACCATCCATCGCCGTGGGGTGGGGGCGGAGGCAATCGCGGCGTGGCTCGATTAGCCGAATCCGAGCAATGAGCGTAACGAGCGCGTCTTCACCCCACAGTCAGTGCGATACTCACAGGATTCGCACTTCGAGTGGCTGTCGAGGCGCGGCGGCGGGCCGTCAATCGACTCCACCGTTCGAATTGCGGCGCGGTAGGCCGCTTTTCGTCGGGTGGTGAGTTGGACTTCTCGAATGATTCCGTGGGTTGGATACTCGATGAACGCACGCTCGACAGGCGTTTCTCGCTCCCACGAGAGTGCCTTTGCGGCGGCGACGGCGTGGACGGTTTGGGGCTGCCAGACGCCGGTTTCTGGTGGCCTGCCAGCAGAAATCAGCGATGGAACCGGGGAATCGAGTTCAAGGATTTTGTGGGCGATGCCGTGACACTCCTTTCCAGCGAGGAACACGTCCCGTGCTGTGGGATTGCAGAGTGCCTCGAACGCATCGAGGCGGACTTTTGCACACGAGAGGTTCGTTTTGAGTTGGGTTTCTGTGACTTCGATTGGCTCGTCAGAGAGGTCTGCGCCATCGAGGATTTTTTCGTACTGATAGGCGAGTTCGCGGCGTTTTTCGACTTCGGGCGGCGGTTCGCGGTCGTCTTCGCGTTGGCGATAGTAACATTTCCGGGGACAGTAGGTGGCGGTTCTGAGGTCGCTGAAGGCGTGTTTTGCCATACGGGCGGTGGCCGCGTTTTCGGATATAAACGCTTGCACGGCGATTGTTCGCTGTGGGTTTTGCTGGCGCGGGCCGTGCCTGCGGTGCGGTTGCGGAAGCGGGGCGGCGGTTCCTGGCGGATGAAGGGCGAGGTGCGTAGGTGTGAGCGTAGCGAACAAAGTGAGCGCGCCGAGGGCTTCTGCGGTGTGGTGCGGTAGTCACCAGCAGTTGTACCGCGAACGAACGGAGTGAGTGAGCGGCAGTTTTTAGTCCAGGTTTTTACGAGGGGTTTGACCGAGCGCGAAGCGCGAGGGAGGACCCCTCGTAAAAAAGTGGGTGTTTAGGCGTAGCGTTCGAGTTCCGGTCGGTCGAGGTCTGAGAGAACGTCGCCCGCGGTTTCGTCGAGGAGGCTCCTCCCTTCAGGAGTGATACGGCGACCCTCACCCTCTGCGGTTTCTACGAGTCCTCCTTCTTCGAGCTGTTGGAGAATCGTCCGAATGACTTTCCCGCTGCCTTCGGTTGATTTCTTCGGTGCGACACCGTATCTGTTCGAACCGCCTTTCGAGCCGTACGCGGTTGTGAGCCGGTCAACACCGACCTCGCCGTCGATGGCGACCCGCCGGAGGAGACTCGCCGCACGGGTGTGCCAGAAGTCTTCCTGTTCTGGGGGGAGTTCGCGGCTCGGGCCGCTTTTGACGTAGGTCGCCCAGTCGGGCTGGTCGAATTCGTCCGAGAGTCGTTCTGAGAGCGCTTCGATGAGCGCGTCCGCCGGAACGTCGTAGAGCGTAGCCATACGAGAAAACGTTCGTCGGGCGGTTTAAGCGCGTCGTTAGCGTTCTGCCAGCGCCGCTCTGTTGTCGACGAGCATTGCGGCGGTTCCTCCGCCGACGACGGTCGGCAGCACGTAAGTCGCCCCGCGGTGGATAGCAACGGCGGCTACCGCCGCCGCCTCCGGGATGCCGGTCACGGCGACTATCAGCGCTATCAACACTAAATCAACGGCCCCCAGCCCACCGGGAAGCGGGGTGATGCCGGCCATCGCCGCCGCCGGGATGGCGACGAGCACGACCGCGGGCGAGACCGTATAGCCGAGTGCGAACAGCGAGAACCACAGCGAAGTGGCGAGTCCGACCCAGCCTGCCGCCGAGAACGCGAGTGCGAGCGCGAGTCCACGGGGATTGGTGGCGATGCGCTCGACAGCGGTGAAAAACCCCTCGATGCGGCGTTCGAGCACGTTGCGGTCGGGTGGTGACCGCCGTGGTATCCACTCACCGAGTCGCTGGATGAGCGGCGTCAGCGTATCGACGGTGCGGCGTTCGACCCGATAGCGGTTGTGCCAGCCGAGATAGGCCACAATCGGCAGCGCGACCGCGAAACCGATGACGGCGGCCGCCGCGTATTCGAGTCGTCGCCCGAAGGTAATCGTCGTCGCAAAGTAGCCAAAGCCGACGAGCGCGAGTCCGATAGACGGCACGAAGTTGAGCGCATCGACGCTTGCGATGGCCGCCAGCCCGGTCTCGTATTCACTTTCTGAGGCTTGGGAGATGAACAACGCGCTCACTGGCTCGCCGCCGGCATGGCCGAGCGGAGTGACGTTGTTCGCAAACGTCGCGCCCGCATAGACGAGTACGGCTGCCGGTATCGTAATCGGCGCGCCGAGAATTCTTAAAACTGTTCGAAGCGACATTCCCCACGCGGTGAGCCAGCAGATGGCGACGACCACGACCACGAGGATGATTGCCGG
>DASSKS010000372.1:0-8922 GCA_035690245.1 Halococcus sp.
CCATCCACTCGCCGGTGTCCACCCACCCGCCGTCGATGTACGGCCCTGCCTCGTGCTGTATGGTTACCGGGGTCATGGCCGACATACGCACGGCAGGTACAAGAAGTTTACTCGAAACCGAATAATTATGTTGATTCGGTAGTGAACGCGGCACAGCAGTTGAGTCAATATAATTATTTAAAAATATAATTCTGTTATAGGAGTCAAATACGATAACTCACGACTCAACGGAGAACGGCAGACCCGTTTTTCCGTGCTACGGGACGGCTTCGCCGTCTCGTTCGACACACGAGCGCGAAGCGCGCGCCATCGGTCCAAAATCGAGCGGATTTCTGACCGGCAGTGTCGTTCCCAGCGGCGTTTCGACAAGACTTAACCCGCGGGTACACACGGGTTTCACATGAGCGAGAGCGAACACGACCGAAGTCCATCGCGGGCGTGTGTCTCCTGTGGCATCAATATTTCGGGAACCAACGCCGCTTCCTTTGCGTGCCCGGAGTGTGGCCACCAAATCTACCGGGATGCGAGATGCCGCAAGCAGAGCACCCTCTATGAGTGTCCGAACTGTGGCTTTACGGGACCCTAACCATGGGGAAGGTCGCCGCGAAACTCACGGTGATGCCAAAGAGTCCAGAAGTCGACCTCGACGAACTCCAAGAGCAACTCGAAGACAGCCTGCCAGAGGGCGCGAAAATCAACGGATTCGAGCGCGACGACGTCGCTTTTGGGCTGGTTGCGCTCCAACCGACAGTTATCGTCCCCGACAGCGCTGGGGGGACTGAATCCATCGAGGAATCCTTCAGCGGTGTTGAGGCAGTCGAGAGCGTCGCCGTCGAGAACGTCGGTCGAATCTAAGCAATTCGAGAACGCACGTTTTATCATAGCTGGTGTGTAATTCGGTCCATATGCCAAACTCGAAGGGACCACTCAAGAAAACCCGCAACAAACTCTCGAACGACCCCAGAGAGCGCGGTACGTCGCCGCCACAACGCGCCGTCGAGGACTTTGCGACTGGTGAGTCCGTCCACCTCCGCATCGACCCGAGCGTTCCCGGTGGACGATTCCATCCACGATTCAACGGCCACACCGGCAAAGTGCTCGGCCAACAGGGTCGTGCCTATCGAGTGCAAATCACCGACGGCGGGAAGGAAAAAATCCTCATCGCCACGCCCGCACACCTCAGACGACAGGAATGACGATTTTCAAGGAGAAACTCGACGAGGAGTACCTCACGCTCGCAGAAACCAAAGCACTCCTCGCCGACATCGAGGCAGAGCGCGCCGCAGACGAAGACCGAGAGATGCGCTATGAACTCCATCGCGCCATCGAACACGTCAATCGCTTCGCTTCGCTCACTCCCGAGCAATCCCGCGAGTTCGTCTCCGATCTCGTGGATTTGGCAAAAGTCGACGAAGCGACCGCCTACAAAATCGTCAATCTCCAGCCCGCAAACCGCGACGAACTGAGGGCCATCTACGCCCAAGAGCGCTATTCGCTTTCGGGTGAGGAACTCGACGAGATTCTCTCGGTCGTCGCCCAGTACGAGTAGCCGGCACGAACTTAAGTGCGTCCTCGGTATAGCAGTATTATGAGCGACGCCGAGAGCGGTCCCGACCGTCGTGCCGTCGTCCTCGATATGCTGCCAAACGGACGGCCCGACGACGACCGCCCAGCACACCGGAAATCACCGCTCGCCTTCGCCCTCGGTGAGGCCGACTTTCGACTCACCGAACTCACCCTTGCCGAGGACGCCGACATCGGCTTTAGCGACCGCGTGCGTCTCGACAGCGACGGAATCGAATCCACCCACGAAGTCGATTTCTCCGGGCTGTCGAGCGCTGCCCGTTCGGAACTCGAATACGCCGTCGAGGCGACCATCGACCGCGAGGAGCGCCGGTTCGTCGATTTCTACAACGATGCCCAGCCGATTACGCTTCGGCTGCATCAGCTCAATTTGTTGCCCGGAATCGGCAAAAAATTGAGAAATTCGATTCTCGACGAGCGAAAGCGAAAACCCTTCGAGAGTTTCGAGGAGTTAATAGAGCGCGTCGCCGGTCTCTATAAGCCAAAAGAAATCCTCACAGAACGCATTCTCGAAGAACTCCGCGAGGAGGATTTGAAGTATCGCATCTTCGTCGGCCACGACCCAAACGGGGAGTGAAAGGGTTTTTTCGCCGGACGTGATAGTCGGGCTATGATTGCTTCGAGCGAGTCAGACGGTGACTGTCGATGAGCGAGCGCGACCCCGACACACTGCTGGCGCGCGCAGGCGTGCGTGGCGACCGCAATCAGGACCAACACTTCCTCGTTGACGACCGCGTGCTCGACCGGCTTCCGACCTACGCAAGCGAGTTCGATACCACACATATCATAGAAATCGGGGCCGGCACCGGCGCGCTGACCGACCGCCTGCTCACCATTGCAGAGCGCGTAACGGCCATAGAGCGCGATAGCCGTCTCACGGATTTTCTCCGCGAGGAGTTTTCAGAAGCTATCGACGCCGGTCGGCTCTCGGTAGTCGAGGGTGATGCACTCTCGGTCGAAGTTCCCGATTTCACCGCCTCGGTGTCGAACCTTCCCTACGGAATTTCGAGCGAGATACTGTTTCGATTGCTCCCCGAAAAACGGCCGCTCGTCGTCACCGTTCAAAAAGAGTTCGCAGAACGGATGGTCGCCAGTCCTGGAACGCCCGAGTACGGTCGGTTATCGGTCACGGCGGGCCACTACGCCGACTGCGAACTCGTCGAGATTGTGCCTCCAGAGGCGTTCTCGCCGCCGCCCGCCGTCGAAAGTAGTGTGGTACGGACCACGCCACGCGATCCCGAGTACTCTGTTTCAGAGGACGCCTTCTTCAGATTCGTCAGAGGTGTGTTCACCCAGCGGCGCAAGACGATGCGCAACGCGATTCGAAACACGACCCATATTTCGGGTATCGAGCGGTCAGGCGCGGTCATCGAGGCTGCCGACGAAGAACTGCTCGGAAAACGCGCGGGCGAACTCACTCCTCGGGAGTTTGCCGCACTCACAAATCTCGCGGTCGAACGCGGCGGTGTCGTGGAATAGATGGGTCTCGATGAGCGCCGCGAGCGCGACCAGATCTATCAACCAGCAGAGGACTCGGACCTGCTGGCGAAGGCTGCCCGTGAAGAAGTTTCACCTACCGACTGCGTTCTCGATGTGGGGACTGGATCTGGATACGTCGCCGCCGAGATGGCAAAAACCGGCGCGCGAGTGGTTGGTTCAGACCGGAATCCACACGCTTGCCGACAGGCCCGTGAGAACGGCATTGAGACGGTCAGAACGGACCTCACCGCGGCATTCGCCTCCCAAATATTCGACCTCGTGACGTTCAACCCTCCGTATCTCCCGACGACGCCCGACGAGGAGGTCGGCGACTGGATGGAAATCGCCCTTTCGGGCGGTGAGAGCGGTCGAGAAGTCATCGAGCCGTTTCTCGCGGCTGTCGGGCGCGTGCTCACCCCCGATGGCCGGGTTCTCTTACTGGTGAGTAGCCTGAGCGGCGTCGAATCCATCACCGAGCGCGCAGCCGAGGAAGGCTTCGACTCGACGACTATCGCTACTGATTCGTTCCCGTTCGAGAAACTCTCGGTACTGCGACTCATTCAATAATTACTACTGGTTATCAAAGCAAGTAGCAAATATTAAGCAGTGTCATTTCGTTAGGGCAGGTATGACGGAATTCGTGGCGACGACACCCGGCGTGTATCCGCTACCGGACTGGGCGAAAGACCAGTTGGGGAGTTTGAAAGGCCATCAAAAGGAAGACCTCGTAGACGGGAGCGAGGGCGAAAAAATCACCTCTGTGTACGAAGAGGCGCGCGCGGAAGTCGCGGACTGGCAGGCGACCGCGGGTCTCGATAGGGCTGTCGAGGGCCAACTCCGGTGGGACGATATGCTCGCCCATCCGCTGTGTGTCCACGATGCAGTCGAAACCCGTGGCATCGTTCGCTACTACGACAACAACAACTTCTACCGGGAACCGGTCGTCACCGGCGAACTGACGTTCGACGGCGACCTCGCGGACGACCTCGACGCATTCCGAGAAATCGAGGGTGCTCCTGAGTCAGTGCAGGCGGTCGTTCCGGGTCCGTACTCGCTGTGTGACCTCGCTACCGACGAGTTTTATGGAGATGAAAGTGAGTTTCTCGATAGCGTGGCGAACTTCCTCGCGGGCGAGATTCGAGCCTTCCCCGCGGTCGAAACACTATTTCTCCTCGAACCGTCCCTTGTCGTGAATCCACCCGAAGATGGCGAAGACGAGCGCGTGAGCGAGGCACTCGACCAAGTGGCTGCTGCGACCGATGCCGACGTAGTAGTCCAAACCTACTGGGGCGCGCTCACGGAGAAAGTTCACGCCCATCTGCTCGACGCCGATATCGACGCCGTGGGCTACGATTTCGTCTCGAATCACGAGGACAATCTGTACAATATCAACGAGTACGGCACGAAAGACGATATCGCTCTTGGGCTTGCAGACGGCCAGAACACGCTCGTCGAGGAGCCAGAAACGATTGCCGAGCGCGTCGAGTGGGTGGCTGAGAACACGCCGTCGGCGGAGTTTGAGACAGCGTATCTCACGACCAACACTGAACTGTTCTACCTGCCGGTGAACAAATGCAAAGCGAAACTCGGAGCGCTCGCTGAGGGTGCTTCGCTCGCGGAGGTGGACGGATGACCCGCGAGCAGTTCCGGCCCGCGGGCCATCCGAACGAGCATTTCATCCTCACCACCGTGGTGGGAAGCTATCCGAAACCGAAGTGGCTCGACCGCGTGCGCGCCCGCCACGACGACCCAGAGAGCGATTTCAGTAGTAAAAACTGGCGCGAGGCCGCAGACGACGCCGCTCGCCTCATCACCGACGAACACGAGCGCGCGGGCTTGGATGTCGTGGTCGATGGCGAGATGCGTCGGAACGAAATGGTTGAGTTCTTCGCCGAGCGTATCGACGGCTACGAATTTAATGGGCCTGTCAAGGTTTGGGGACACAACTACTTCGATAAGCCGTCAGTCGTGAGCGATGTCGAGTACGACGAGTCGTGGCTGGTTTCGGAATTCGAGTTCACCGACGAGGTTGCGGAACGCCCGGTCAAAGTACCGATTACGGGACCGTACACGCTCGCAAGCTGGTGTTTCAACGAGACCTACGAGGACGACCGCGCGCTCGCGCTCGACCTCGCCGGTCTCGTGAACGAGGAGATTCAAAAGTTGGTCGAAAGCGGTGCGCGCTACATCCAGATCGACGAACCCGCCCTCGCCACGACGCCGGACGACCACGCCATCGTCGGCGACTGTCTCGACCGTATCGTGAGCGGGCTTCCAGAGGATGTCCGGGTGGGTCTGCACGTCTGTTATGGGGATTACTCGCGCATCTATCCCGAAATTCTCGACTTCCCCATCGACGAGTTCGACGTCGAACTCGCAAACGGCGATTACGAACAGCTGGACGTGTTCAAAAGTCCAGAATTCACGACCGACCTCGCACTCGGCGTCACCGATGCCCACGTCGCAGAAGTCGAATCGGTCGCAGAAATCACGGAGAACATCAAAAAGGGTCTCGAAATCGTCCTGCCCGAACGGCTTACGGTGAGTCCCGATTGTGGGCTGAAACTCCTTCCTCGGGATGTGGCGTATGGAAAAATGGCGAACATGGTAGAAGCCGCCCGGTTGGTCGAACGTGAACTCGATGCGGGAGAAATCGAAGTCACTGCGCCCGCGACCGCAGACGACTGATTGCGGTTCGCTCAGTGTTTGGTCGCCTCCAGCGAGAACGAAAGCGGGAGGTCTACCCCTTCGGGAAGCCACCACCGGCCTTCCTCATCCTCGGTCATCCCCCGATACATATGCCACGTCGCCCACGGAAACTCGTGGAGAAACTCGATGTGAAGACCACACTCTGTGAGCGCGGTCACGATCTCGCCGAGCGAATGCGAAAACTGGTACTGTTCTGTATGTTCGAACTCGGCGTCGAGGTCTGCGTAACTGCCCTGTGCGTCGAAGAACAGCTGTTCATTGTCGAAATAGGGGTAGGCGAATGTGGCGGTGTCGTCGCCGACGTGCTCGAAAACATCGGTGATGGGATGGTTCTCGGCGATGTAGAACGTCCCGCCATCCCGTAGGTGACGAACCACGGTGACCGCCCATGCATCGAGGTCTGAAAGCCAACAGAGCACGCCGTAGGAGGTGTACACGGCGTCGAATTTTCGACCGAGGTCGAGGTCGCATACGTCGGCTTCGACGAACTCGGCGGTATCTGTGAAATCCGTCTCCGCCGCGAGGTCACGGGCCTGTTCGACGGCTTCCGAGGAGAAATCCACGCCGACTACGCTGCTCGCGCCCGCACGAACGAGCGAGAGCGTGTCCATGCCGAAATGACACTGGAGATGGAGAATACGTGGAGATTCGCGTTCGATATACGGAACGAACTCCTCGCGTTCGAGCGGATAGAGGCTCGATTCCCCCTGTAGAAATCCCTCGACATCGTAGTAGTCGGTGTCGGGATGGTGGGCGGCGCGCTCGTCCCAGTTCCGGCGATTCGTCTCTGTGTATTCGTCCATACCACACACGACACCCGAACGCCGAAATCGATTGTGGCCACTCTGTTCAGGAACGATACCAATAGTTTTACTCGATAATCATCTCATATCAGATCACATGGATACAACAGTTTGAGTGGAGCGTTATTACCTACACGAGAAAAATAACTAGTATCAGTAATGTACCGAAGCTTTTTTTTAGAAAGAGAAATACTAATATAGCGATGCAAGGCAGTGATGGGGATTGTGGTAGTGAGACCACGAACAAGGAGACGCAGCTATCGGTTGACAGGCGGTCGTATTTGAAACTCGCAGGGGTTGCGGCGGGGTCGGTTCCGTTGTTGACTGGGACGGCGAGCGCGGCGTTCACACACCGCGGCATCCAGTTCGAGCGCACGGTGGACATGGTCCGGGATGCGGGCTGTGACCCGACCGGGAACGAACCCTGTGGCGCGAAAATCGCACGGGCGGCTGACGACTACACCCTGTTGAAGTTTCCAGCCGGCACATACAGGATAGAGAATAAGACCGCCATTCTCGATCACACCAACATCGGATTTTTGGGGGAGGGCAGCGTTCGATTCGAGGTTCCTGAACTGTTCAACGAGAAGGTTATCGTTGTCGATGGAGGCACAGGAGTACTGTTCGAGGGTATCGACATCGACCAGACGGCCTACGGGGCCACGCCGGGGCTGCAACTCGGAGCAGACGACGACCTCCGGGTTCACGATGTCGAACTCATCGGACAGGGTATCAATCCCGACTCGATTCCGAAGCGCCAACCGGGCTGGGAACCGGGACCGGGTGCCGAAAACGGCAACCCGGATGTGAGCGATTACTTCTTCCCAATCGTTCGCTCGGCCGACGGCACTGGATTGGTCACGAACTTCAGGGCGAACAATCACGGGTTGATGGGCACCTACAACGCCGCCGGTGGTCGTTCTGGCATTTGGGTCGGTCTCCAAAATGAGGGCACCATCACCTTCCGTAACTGTCATATCGAGGAGTTCGGCTCGAATGGGACCTATACCAGCCGTACCTACGGCGTCGTCCAGTTCGAAGGCGGCGTCTATCGCAACAACGACAACAATCAGATTCGCATCGGGAGTGCTGGAAGTTACATCGACGGCGCGATTCTCGACGTGGATGCCGATTCGAGCAGTTCACCCAACCCCTACGAGGCGCTCAACTATCGCGGCGCGCGCCTCGAAATGGGGCACAATTACTCCCGGACCGACGTGACGGTGAGAAACTGTGACATTTCGATTCGGTCGTCTCCCCATTCTGGTGGCGGGGTGGTCGCCGAATCCACTGCCGCCGAGTTCCACGTCGAGAACACCCGTATCGGTGTCGATGTCGATGGAGTGAGAGGAATTCTCGCCAAATACCCCGATGGTGGTTCCTACCCGCCGCCGGAGGGACCCTACGCCGCCACGCTGCGCGATGTCAGTATCACGGGCAGCGCCACAAACCAGACCGCAGTCGAACTACGCGGACGGCCGGATTCGGTCGTCAAAGGGTGTTGTATCCACCAAGAGGGTTCGAACCGCGATGGCGTAATACTCGATGAATCTGGTGGGAGCGTGGTGCGCAACAGTACCATCGATGTTACCGGCCAGCAGGTCCTCACACCGGAGTGTCAGGCTACCGCGAGCAACATCAGGGACAACGGTTCCTGTCCGGTGCCCGAGTACGGCACGGGAGCGAACCTGCCCCGAACGCTGTCGATTGCGAGCAACGGCGGGCGGTACTCGTATACCTTTTCGGTGAGCGGCGACCTTGGAAAGAGTACCGCGATGGGTGCGTCCATTGACGCCAACGACACCATCTCCGGGAGTACGGCGACCGGTCAGGGCGGTGGCGGTGGTGTCGACAGTTATGGCTTTTCTGGAGAGATTCGTACGTTCGACCTCAATGGAGACGCAACGGTATACCTCGATGGTGACCGAATCGATCCCAGTCGGTATCCCGACCTACATACCCTCACTATCGAGGGGGCCGGCCCACGCACCGATTATGTGTTCTCTGTCAGCAGTGAAATCGAAAAGAGCACCGCCAACGGCGGGAGCATCGGTCCGTCCGACTCCATCTCGGGGACTACTGTCACGGGGTGGGTCGGCGGGGGTATCGACTCCTATACCTTTTCGGGCGACCTCGAATCGTTCTCACTCGATGGTGAGGCCAACATCACCCTTGACGGCGAACCGGCTCACGTCGGCCAGCGACCCGACCACGTGCTCACCATCGAGGGAACCGGCCCACGCACCGATTACGTCCTTGCCGTGAGCGATGACCTCAAAAAGAGTACTGCCAACAACGGCAGTATCGGTCCCTCTGACAGCATTTCGAGGGATACGGTCAACGGGTG
>DASSKS010000373.1:0-6282 GCA_035690245.1 Halococcus sp.
CGTAGGTCATCCGTTCGCCTTCCGTCACATCCACCGGGAGCGCGTAGGTCTTCAGCAGGTCGTACTCATCGAACAGTTCACCGTCGGTGTCGCTCGGTCCCGGCAGGTACTCCGGCGCGAATAACCTGTGCTTGCGGTCCAAGTTCGCCCGAATCTGCTTCCTGAACGGCTCCATCGTGTGTTCAGGCCGCCAGAACGTCGCCGTATCGCCGTGGTCGTCGTCGATACCGTAGGTTTCGCGCTGCCACGGCGGGATGCGGACGAGCACGCCCGTCCCGGATTCGAGCATACCACGGGTTCCGGGTTCGCCGACATCGGGCGCGAGCGCGTCGACCTGCTCGACGTGAAACGGCATTTCTCCCACGTTCAACTCCCGGTCGCGTTTTAGGTCGCGGGCGGTGTGAGCAAGCAACTCCTCGTCGGGCGAGGCGACGAGCAACCACCGCTGGTCGCCCTTCTTCATCTCTCGTGGTGGAAAGACGAGACTGAAGCAAAATCCCGGCGGTTCGTCGGTATCGTGGCGCGTATCGTAGTCGGTCCCGTCGAGCGCGCCCCAGAGCCGCCCGCGGAGTTTGGCGTGGTGGGCGTTGTCATAGGCTGCATCCGCGCGTGCGGACAGTTGGGTCAGTAATCGCATCTCGGTTCTCCACTGTTATACGTGTGGTTCACTTCCACACACATTGGCGACTCATGGTTGATTAATAATCTTTTCGGTGATGAAGTAAAAGTAACTTCGAGACCAACGGAGGTTCGGCTGAAACGACAACCCGGTTGTGACAGATAGATATCAATCCATGCTTCAACCACGCTTCGGGTCGGCTGGAATAGGCATCGCCAACCGGGTTGTATCAGACATTGACGTGGACACGGACATATCACTTGTGTCTCTAAGGCAGAGGTCCAGTTTTGTGTGAAGTCATTACAGCCATTCATGAGTCGTTCTATCCAGTTCTGAAGTGGCCAGTAAGCCGGTACCGAGGTTTTTCGTGTAAGTCTGGCGTTGGCGACTGACACAATTTTCGGGCGCTTCGGCGGTTCTGGAAGCGATATTCGATACGTCGAATGAACCCAGCGGCCACCAGTTGGTCGAGCACTCTTCGGAGGACACTACGATCAATCCCCTCTAATCGAAGCCGCTCGGCAGTCACGCTTCGGGAGTCGCTTGTCGCACCCAACTCCAGAAGGGTTGCAAGCGTCTTGATACTCGTATCTCGGTACTCCTCATCAACCCCTTTGAGTTCGGGATGGGTATTTCGTAGCATTTTTTCGGTACTGACGACCTACCAGCACCGAAAGAGACAAACGATAGGCACTCCTATCGCTATCCGAGGCCGGTTGCCTCTCAATCGGTGACTGGCCGGTTCGTTCGCACGCCGGTTGTTTTGGGTAATGGCGGCGTGCGAACTTCTGTCAGTAACCCCCTATTGATTCGGCCCGCGCTTAACTCTTCCGCTCATTCATGGAATGATAACTAAGAAGTTGTCACTCGGCTCAAGTGTGTTGTAGGATAACTTGGATCTTATTCTTATCAGTATTTATACCATTTCACTCCAACAATAGCTGTTGAATAAACGGCTGAAATCGACTGAAATCGAAATTTCACGCAGCACAGACGACTCGCTTCGCTTATCGTGTTGTACTGTGGAAAGTCCTGACGGAGTTCCACGCGAGCGAAGCGAGCGTGGAGCACGTCAGGGCGTGAGCGTCAGCGAACGTCCTGACGGAGATTTGAACTCCGGTCACCGGCTCCGCAGGCCAGTAGGATAGTCCACTACCCAACCAGGACTCACTCTCTCTATTCGAGTTCGGGTTAAACCCGTTACGATTCGATTCGCCACAAAACACATAGCTCCACCACTCGATTCCGCGGCATGAAACGACGGGACGTGCTCACGACGGGTGCCGCCATCGTCTTTACGGGCTGTCTCAGCGGTGGCGGGGGTGGAGACACTACCGACAACGGGTCGGGAACCACCGGCAAGCCCCCCACGGCGAACACTGAAACCCACACAAGCGCCACGCCGGCTACAACCTCTGTTGGAACGAACACGCCACAAACAGTGCAGGTGACAGAACGGGAAACGAAAACCGCAACGGAACCCACAGAACCCGAACCGGGGAATAAAACGGACACCCCGATTCCGATTCCAGACCGGCTCGACACCTCCAAAAAGGGTACACCGCTGGAAGGGGAGGCACACGTAACCTTCGAAAACGGTGGCTCGCGCGTCGTCGTGACCGGAACAATAACCGGCAAAAACGGGTGTCAGACGGCGGTTCTCGACACAGTAAAACGAACGAAATCGGGACTCGTCGTCACGATTGCCACCGAGCGCGACGCGCCCGCGGATGCGGCCTGTTCGATGGCACTCGTGGAACTCGACTACCGATTCGTCGTGCGTGTCGAAACGCCCCCGGAATCCGTCACAGTCGTCCACCGCACCTTCACCGGCAAACGAACGATGACGACCGCGAAATCGAACCGCTGATACGGAGAGTTATGTACGAAGCCGACCTACCGACGAACGATGAACACAGAGCGGGATAGCACCAGCACAGGGGTCAATCGGCGACGACAACGCTTAAGCGCACACCGCGTATGGAACGCCTAGAATGGGTGCGATAGAGGAAATTTACACGGACCTCGACACCGACGTGCCCGCAGAGGAGTTCCGCGAGGCTGTCACCGAGAAAGTCGAGGAGATGGGAGGGCTTGCCGACGAGGAGACCGCCGCGATGTTGATCGCCCACGAACTCACCGACGAGAAAGTCGAGGGAATCGCGGACATCGAGCCGGGGATGGAGGAAGCGAAATTCGCCGCAAAGGTCGTCAGCGTCGGCGACCTCAGGACCTTCGAGCGCGAGGACAGCGAGGGACAGGTCGTAAATATCGAGGTCGCAGACGAAACGGGCTGGATTCGGGTTGCGTTCTGGGACGAACAAGCAGAGAGTGCCGCAGAAGAACTCGAATCCGGCGACGTGCTCAAAATAGCAGGCCGTCCACAGGAGGGGTATAATGGCATCGAGGTGAGCGCAACCCACGCCGAACCCGCCGATGTGGATATCGACGTCGAACTCGACGGAGAAACCACCATTGAGGGACTTTCACTGGGACAATCGGATGTCACCCTCACGGGAGTGGTGCTCGATACCGACTCGGTGAGAACGTTCGAGCGCGACGACGGCTCGGAAGGACGTGTCGCAAACCTCACGCTCGGCGACGAGACTGGGAGAGTGCGGCTCACGCTCTGGGACGACCACACCACACTGGCAGACGAACTCACACCCGGCGCGACGGTCGAACTCGTCGATGGCTACGTCCGCGAGCGAAACGGCGACCTCGAAGTGCATCTCAGCAAGCGGAGTACACTGAAAGAAGTCGATGCCGATGTCGAGTACGTCCCCGAAACCACACCAATCGAGGACGTAGAAATCGATACGACTGCGGACATCGGGGGTGTCATCCGCTCTGCGGACCCCAAACGAACGTTCGAGCGCAACGACGGCTCGGATGGACAGGTCAGAAACATCAGAGTCCAAGACGAGACTGGCGACATCCGCGTCGCGCTGTGGGGCGAGAAGGCAGATCGGGAACTCGGTCCTGGTGACGAGGTCCAGCTCACGGATGTCGAGATTCAAGACGGCTGGCAGGACGACCTCGAAGCCTCGGCTGGCTGGCAGACAAGCGTGCTGGCCATCGATACCGAGTCTCCACAGCCGACGGAAACAGAGGAGAACGCAGACGAGGCGGGTCTCGGTGCGTTCGGCGGCGAGGAAACAGGAGCCGACAAATCGCCGAGTGATGACGGACGCACGACTGATGTGGATAGCACTGACGACGAGCCAATCGAGTTCACCGGAACGGTGGTGCAGGCGGGCAATCCGGTGGTTCTCGACAACGGGACCGAAACGATGCGCGTCGAAACAGACATGGATGTGCATCTCGGACAGGAAATCACCGCCCGCGGAGCGGTGTCCGAGGGCCGACTCGACGCAGAGGAAGTGTTCTAGGGCAGTACGGCTGGGGCTGTATCCACCGGCGACGAGACGCGAACAGTGCCCGCAGGTGGTGTTGATTCACTGGATAGCCAATCGTCTTTCTCGATGAGCGAAAACGGTTGCCTCACACGAAGGGCTATCCGTCCGCTCTGCGTTCGTTCGATGATGGATATTGCACTCCTCACTATCGGCGACGAACTGCTGGCTGGCGACACCGAAAACACCAATGCGACGTGGCTAGCGGGCCACCTCTCAGACCGTGGTGCAACCGTCGCGCGCATTCTCGTCATACCGGACGACCGCGAGCTAATCGCCACCAAAGTCAATGAGTATTCCACGAAATTCGATGCCGTCATCCTCACCGGTGGATTGGGCGGAACGCCCGACGATATTACGATGGACGCCGTAGCGCAGGCGTTCGACCGCCCGCTCGTCGTGAACGAACGCGCACGGGAGGCGGTCGAAAAACGAGTCGAAGCCGTCCGCGAGGAGTATCCAGATATCGATGTCGATATCGACGCCGAAGCGTCGATTCCCGAGGGGAGCAGACCGCTGCTGAACGACCCCGGTCTCGCGCCTGGTTATGTGCTCGAAAACGTCTATGTACTTCCCGGAATCCCCGAGGAGATGAAAGCGATGTTCGGAAAAATCGAGGAACGATTCGCGGGTGCGGTGGATTCGCGGACGTTCTATACGCCCACACCCGAAGCGGACCTCATCTCGGACCTCACCGACGCAGGCGAACGATTCGAAGTCTCCGTGGGCTGTTATCCAGACCGCGAGGTCAGACACAACCGCATCAAACTCGTCGGCGAGGACACGGGGGAACTCGATGCGGCAGCCGACTGGCTGAAAGAACGCATCGAGACGGTCCCCGCTCCAGAGGAGGGCTGAGACTACCGTGGGGTTTCTTCTGGCGAGCGCGGTGAGGACTCTGGAGAGATATCGGTCGGTGTTCCGGCCCCGCTCGATTGGATGATGGTCAGCGCGGTCATCAGGTCGGTTCGAGAGACCAATCCCACGAATTCACCGCGGACATCGACCACGGGAAGGCGACCGACGCCCTGTGATTGCATCACCGAGAGCGCGTCCATCGCGTCGTCGTCTTCGGGTATCGTATAGAGGTCGCGGGCCATCACCTCCTCGACGCGGTAGGCGTCGCGTTCGACCTCGCGGACGGTTTGGGCATCCGAAAGAGTAACCATCCCGACGAGTTCGCCATCCTCGAAGACGGGATAGCCAGTATGACGCTCGTCGAGCATCCGATTGATGAGTTCGGCAACGGTCGTCTCGGGCGTGACGGAATCGACTGCTTCTGCGGGTGTCATGACACGCTCGACGGCAACTCCTTGAAGGGCGGCCTTTGTGACTGCTTGTTGGGCCTCGCCGGCGGCGCTGATGTAGATGAAAAACGCGATGGCGATCCAGAAGATGGCACCGATGAGCAAGCCCACAAGGCCCAACAGGAAGGCAAACCCCTTGCCGACCTCGGCGGCGATTTGGGTGGCTCTATCGTGAGAACGATTGCGCGCGAGCAGCGCACGCAACACGCGCCCGCCGTCCATCGGAAAGCCCGGCAGGAGATTGAAGATTGCGAGCGCGACGTTCAACAGTGCAAGGTAGGCGAACACGAATCGCGCAGTGCCAATGGATTCGGGAACGAGCAGAAAGACGACGAAGGAGAGTACGCCGAGAACGACGCTTACAACCGGGCCGGCGACGGCGACGGCGAACTCCTCGCGCCAGTCCTCTGGCATCTCTCGCATCTGGGCGATACCACCCAAAAACCAGAGCGTGATGGATTCGATGGGGTAGCCAAAGCGCATCGCCACGAGTGAATGACCGAGTTCGTGGAGCACGACACCCACAAAGAGTCCGATGGCGGCAATCGCGCCCAGGAGATAGGGGGTTGTGCCCGCAGACAACACCTCTGTCTGGAGGTTCGCCCCGAGCACGTCGTTCATCAACATCGTTAACTGGCCAACGTCGGTGCCGATGAACCACGCGACCAGCGGGAGCACGAGCAGAAAGGAGAGACCGAGTCTGATGGGGATGCCCGCAATACTCCCGATTCGAAAGCTGGGCATATCATCTCTACGGGTGGCATCCCTTTAAGCCCGCGCCCGGAGCGACCAGTCTCTGGCCCATCGCTTGCAGGCAGTGTCCTCTTGTCCCGGACGAGCAAACGATGGGTATGAGCGAGGACGACCCCCACGAGCGCGACGTAACGCTCGAAAAGGAAAAAGACGACGAGGAGACCGACGAAAAAGCAGAAAGAGAACG
>DASSKS010000374.1:0-3248 GCA_035690245.1 Halococcus sp.
TGCCGTCGAACCGGGGGGAGAGCGGCAGAATCGTCGATGTCGCGTGGAAGATTGTCGATAATCCGCTGGCGCATTCGCCTCGCTATTCATCCCGCGCTATTATAAACTTTGGCGTTTTCAGCGTTTTTCTAGTAGGCAACGGCTAAGTATCCGCGGCAGCAATACACAACTAGAGGTAGTCCAGATATGGCTGAAACCGAGCAACAGACGCCTGCTGAAGTGCGCCAGCCCGAGCCGCCGCTCCCCGAGGAGAGTGGACTGACGCTCGACGAATATCTCGCAATGCAACGAGCAATCGGTCACTCGACGCGCTACCGCATTCTGCGGACGCTCACTGCCAACGACGAGCTAAGTGCTTCGGACCTCAAGGCTGCTGTCGAGGTCGAACCCCATAATTTCCACTACCATCTGGATGAACTGGTAGATGTCGGTCTCGTAGACAAGCGCCAGCGGCGAACGGCCGACAGCCAGGGCTTCTACACGTATTATCGGCCAACTGCGATGGGAAGAGTGATTCTCGAACACGGCGTCGAGGAGTTGATGCGCCGCGAGCACGAGTTCAACGACGCCTACGCCTAACCGGCTTTGAATCCTCAGCCTCTCCACCCAACCGCCGAAGTAGTATCAATCAACATCGAAATACAGCTCCTTGCGCTCTACCGAAGTTGTGAATATCGCGCTCAATGCATGACTTCGTTCTATTTGTCGTTACGACATCAAATCTGCTTCCTCCGCTTGGGACACACACCGATCAACTCGCCTAAGGGCGATTCGAGTATTCTCTGAAAACAGACAAAACGAGCGTTCTTAGAATGATTGAATCGTACCAGCGAAGAGTGAATCTCTCACTTCGAAAGTGCGATATCAGTTACCATGCCGAAAAAGAGTGTTTTTGGCCACGTCAACGAATCTATGCGATTCCGCTCTATTTCTGAAGTCGGTTAGCTCGTTTTGTCATGCAAACTCTCATGAAATTTAGTAGATAAGGTTGGTTTCTCTATCTGTCGAGCATGAGAAATCCACCTGCCTGATCTGCGCGGGCTTTCACAGGTGGTTGATTTAATCGACTACGAAATGTGATTGCGATCATCGAACTAAACCCGTTGAGACCTCGGTACTGTTCTTGAAATCAGGGTCGTCCGAGTACAGCCGGTCGCATCCGGTCGCCGCAGCGGAGGTAATGTGGAATAGTCGTGTAACCGATACCGCTATATGCTAGTACCCTCATATGAAAAACTGTGCATATGGGACAACAGACCGAACCACAACAATCCCCTTCGCAGACCCAGACGCAAGCGTGCTGTACTGCCCTGCCAGAACTCTCGACCGAGATGCTCGAAAACGAGGTCGATGTCCTCTCGGCACTTGCGAACGCGACGCGCTACGGAGCAGTCCGACTCCTCGCCGCGGCTGACGGCGAAGTGTGTGCGTGTGATCTCGCCCCACCGCTGGACGTTAGCCAGAGCGCGATCAGCCATGCGCTCTCACGTCTCTACGATGCTGGGTTAGTTGAGCGGCGAAAGCAGGGGCGCTGGCGATACTACCGGGCGACACCGCTCGCTGAGGCCGTCATCGATTCCTTCGATACACAGGAGACCCAACAATGAGCGAGAACGAATCATCCTCTCTGGATAGCTCCCCGGCGGAAAGGGAAACGGCCCTCTCCGCAGGCGACCAGCGAGAAGCAGTTCGGGATCGGTACTCGACGCTCGCACAATCGGAAGAGAGCGGCTGTTGTGAACCGGAGTCGAGCGCATCGACATCCAGCAAATGCTGTAACGATGGTGACGCGATCCCATCCGATTCCGAGCGACTTGGGTACAGCTCCGACGAGATCGACGCTGTTGCCGAAGGAGCCGATCTGGGACTCGGATGTGGAAATCCGACGGCACTTGCACGTCTTGAAGAAGGCCAAACAGTGCTTGACCTCGGCTCTGGAGGTGGGTTCGATTGCTTCCTCGCTGCACACGAGGTTGGTGCTGAAGGACACGTTATCGGCGTCGATATGACGCCGGAGATGGTCGAACGGGCGCGGGAGAACATCGAAAAGAACGACACGAAGAACGTTGAGTTCCGGCTCGGTGAAATCGAACACCCACCAATCGCCGATGAATCGGTTGACGTGATCATTTCTAATTGTGTGATCAACCTCTCACCGGACAAACCGCAGGTCTTTGCCGAGGCGTATCGCGTACTCCGTCCCGGCGGGCGTCTCGCAATCTCTGATGTCGTCATGACTGCCGAGATTCCTGCTGAGTTCCGTGCCGATCCGGAGAGTGTTTCAGGGTGTGTCGCTGGTGCAGCATCGATCAACGACCTTGAGGCGATGCTCACCGAGGCAGGATTCGAGGACGTGATGATCGACCCGAAGGACGACAGTCACGAATTCATCCGTGAGTGGTCTCAGGAACACGACCTCGAAGAGTATATCGTTTCGGCGACAATTGAAGGAAGAAAGTCAGAGAAATGACGAACCATATCAATCTGAAGTCAGGCAGGCGGATTTCTAATGCATAGCGAATGGCGAAATCAACTAGCAGGCTAAAATGCATAACCTTCTATATGTAATGAGCCGACCTAGCTACCCTCAGACATGTGTGTTTCAGTCGTCTGGAGTCGTCTCCGGGTTAATTCCCCGAGGGGTCCCGGGAACAAGCCACGTGGGCACGACTCGGGTAAGAACGACCATTCCAATCAATTCGACGAGTGTCTGTGTTACGACGACGGCCGGAGCGAGTGCGTATCCCGACGGCAGTGCAAGCGCCAGCGGCAGAATGACCAGCGAGTTCCGCGTCACCGACGTGAACACGAGAGCGCGGCTCTCGCCCACTCCCATTCCAAAGAGTCCGGCCCCGAACCGTCCGAGTAGTGGCATTATGACGAGGAACGCGATATATACCGGGATGACAGCAGCGATCTGTCCGATTGAGTGTTGAACACGCGGGAGTTGGGACGCAATAACCACGAACAGCGTCACACTCATCATCGGGGCTGGCAACCACCCCATCGCGTCTTTCCATCTCTTTCCAGTCTCAGAACGTTCTGCACCCACTTCGGTAAGCCATGCGAGCGTCAGCGGAAGTGCGATGATGAGAATGAACGCCTCGATGAAGGGTCCTGCCTGAATGAACTCTGCTACTCGCCCTCGCATGAACACCCAGAGATACCCCGGGAGGAGCAGTAACTGGACGAGCAACAACACTGGCGTCGCCGCAGTGATCTGTTCCGCATTGCCGTTCGCAAGCTCC
>DASSKS010000375.1:0-4679 GCA_035690245.1 Halococcus sp.
AACGCGCCGAGTGCAATCCCGCCGAGAACGAACCCGAACGCGACGAGCGCAGAATGTGGTGCAAACACCACGCTCTCGCCCAGCGGCTCCATTTACTCTCGGTGGTCGCGGATTCGTATGTAAACCCTCGCACGGGTCGCCGGCAACGCTTGGACAGAAAACGGCTAAGGCTCCCGCCGTGTTCTTTCGGGTATGCAGGTCGCCGTCATCGGGAGCGCGGTCGGTGGTCTCGCCGCGGCCGAGCGCTGCCGGAGCTTCGCCACCGTGGATGTCTACGAGCGAAAACCGACCATCGGAACGCCGGTCAACTGCGGTGAGGGAATCACGGCTCCGAACCTCATACCGCTCGAAAAAACCCCCGAAAACGGGTTCGTGAATCGGTGTCCGGCATTCGTCGCCCACGTCACACCAGCAAGAGAATTCGGCGGCACGGGCGAGTGTCTCGCACGCGCGACGCTTCGATGCGACGACCCGGCGTACATCACCGACCGTGCCGTGGTCGAGCGCCAGTGGGCAGAGCGCCTCCGCGAACGCGGCGTCACGGTTCAGACCGGCCACGCGGTCACGCGCGATGAGTTCGATGAATTCACCGAGGAGTACGACGCGGTCATCGACGCTTCGGGCAGCCCATCGCTTTCGAGCAAGACGTTCGGGTTCGCAAACGAGTATGGGGAATCGATTCTCGCGCTCAACGCCGATGTCGAAGGCGATTTCTCGGAGTTTCATCCAAACGCCCACGTCTTCTTCGAGGGGTATGCGGGCTACTTTTGGGTGTTTCCGAAAACCCCACGCCGGGCGAACGTCGGCATCGGCTGGCTACAGGGCGCGTGGCCCGAAAACTACCGGGATGCGTTCGAGGCGGCCTGTGTGCGAAACGGCGTTCCCGCCCCCGACGACGCAAACGCCTACACGATTCCGATGGGACCGAGCCTCGATGCTGCGTATCTCGCGTGGCCCGAACGCGGTGTCTATCTCGTGGGTGATGCCGCCGGCATCGCAAACCGCTATCAAGGCGAGGGAATCGTCCAGGCCATCGAATCGGCGTCCCTCCTCGGTGACCATCTCGACGCCGGAACCCCAGAGCGCTATCCGACTGCACTCACTGAGCGGATGCACGCCGAATTTCGCCTGTCTCGACTGATGACGCGGGCCTTCCGGGCGTGTGTCGAAGGGAGAGAGTTCGATTTGCTCGCCGCCGTCACCCATGCACTATCGGGACTTTCACCGCGTACGGTGACTCGTGACCTCCGGGCGGTTGTCACCCGCATCCTCCGCCACCCTACTATTGTTTGGCGACTCTGCCGTCTCGCCGACCCGGCGCGGACGCTTCGTCTGCTCGTCGAGTGTTCCCGCACCAGCAACCGCTAAGCCCGCGTCGAATCACTCGGCTTCGCACGTTTTATCTTCCTGCACAGAACATGGAGCATATGTCACGGAGTGACCGTGCCTGTTGTGCAGCCTCGCGCGACGGAGCGGTCATGCCGAACGAGGACAACGAGGATACGTCTGCCGACCGAAGACGAGGTGGACGAACGTCACCGGCGACGGACAACGACGACCGAACCGACCGGATGACTCGTCTCGACGGCGGAACGTTCACGATGGGAACGGACGAGGATATCGGATTTCCTGCGGACGGAGAAGGCCCGGCACGCGACGTGACGATAGACCCGTTCTATATCGACCGATTCGCGGTGACGAACGCGGAATTCCTGCAATTCGTGCGCGATACCGACTATACCACCGATGCCGAACGATTCGGCTGGTCGTTCGTGTTCGAGGATTTCCTCACTGCTCGTGATGACAATCAGGTACTCCAGCGGGTCGCGGACACACCGTGGTGGGTCGCTGTTGAGGGGGCGAACTGGCTCCGACCGGAGGGACCGGATTCGAGTATCATCGACGAAGACCGCCTGAAACAGCCGGTCACGCACGTCTCGTGGAACGATGCCTGCGCCTACGCGGACTGGGCGGGCAAGCGACTGCCAACCGAAGCCGAATGGGAGTACGCCGCGCGTGGTGGGTTGGAACGAAAGCGGTATCCGTGGGGAGACGAGTTGACACCCGACGGCGACCATCGGTGCAACATCTGGCAGGGCGACTTCCCGGAGCAAAACACCGGCGACGATGGCTATTACGGGACGGCCCCCGTGACCGCGTTTGAGCCGAACGAGTTCGGGTTGTACAACGTCTCGGGAAACGTCTGGGAGTGGTGTGCGGACTGGTTTAGCGCGGCGTATCACACGAGTGATGCGTATTCGCCGGTGAATCCGACTGGTCCGGTGGATGGAAACGAACGAGTGATGCGCGGCGGGTCATACCTCTGTCATCGCTCGTGGTGTAATCGGTATCGGGTGGCTGCGCGCTCGAAGAATACGCCGGATAGCTCGACGGGGAATATTGGCTTTCGGTGTTTCCTCGATGTCGCCTGAGTTCGAAGACGATTACCCGTCCTACTGGTTGTTTTCGATGTCGTCCGGGGCCGTTTTCGGTGCGTCTTTCGGTCGCTTTTTGTTCTCGTTCCCTCGTCTGTCGCGCTGGAGCGGAATCGGCACGCCGCCGCCCGTCTCTATCCAGTCGAACAACCGGTCGTGTATCGTCTTGACGCGCTGTTCGTGTTTCTCATCGCCCAATAGGTTGTGCTGTTCTAACGGGTCGGCTTGCATATCGTACAGTTCGTCCTTCGCGGGACCGTAATACCAGATGTATTTGTATCGGCCGTGGCGCGTGCTGAACATGGTCGGATGCTTCGGGGTGCCGCCCCAGAACGACTCGTAAAACGGTTCTTTGCGTCGAGGCGTGTCTTCACCGGAGAGCGCGGCCAAAAACGACTTCCCACTCATGTAGTTGGGTGCGGCGCGTCCGGCTTCATTGAGGATGGTGGGCGCGATATCGACGTTCGATACCCGTTCGTTGACGACCGTTCCGGGTTCGACCAATCCGGGCGCATACGCGAGCAGCGGAACACGAATCGAGGTCTCGTAGGCGGTCTGCTTGCCGATTAACCCGTGTTCGCCGAGCGAAAATCCATTATCACCCATATACAAAAAGAGCGTGGAGTCGGCGAGTCCCGATTCGTGGAGTTGGTCCATCACCGTGCCGATGCTCTCATCGAGTCCTAACAGTGTCTCGCAGTACCGACGGTACAACTCATCGAACGTGAAACGGCCGCTGAAGATATAATCCACGCCGCGAATGCCCTCGCGCTGGTCTTTCACCCAGTGGGGTTTTCCGGTGTAGTTCTTCTCCGTATCGGCCATCGTTTTGGGATACTCGATGGGCGCGTTCGCGTACTTGTTTCGATGGCGCGGTGCGGGCCGGAACCAGGCGTGTGGAGCTTTATGCGAGAGATACAGGAAAAACGGCTTGTCGCTGTCTCGGTTTTCGAGCCAGTCGCGGGCGTACTCGGTCAGGAGGTCGGTGATGTAGCCAGTGCGTTTGACCCACTCGCCGTCGACGTTCAATCGCGGATTGAAATACGTTCCTTGGCGCTCGAAGCTCACCCAGTGGTCGAATCCCGCTCGGGGGTGTGCGCTGTCGATTTCGAAGGTGTCCCACTTGCCGATGAACGCCGTCTCGTAGCCCGCCTCCTGGAGGTGTTCGGGAAAGAACGGCGCGTGGTCCGTTTTCGGGTGCTGGTTGTCGATGACGCCGTGTTGGTGGGCGTACTGTCCGGTGAGAATCGAGGCACGACTCGGCGCACAAAGCGGCGTGCTGACCGACGCATTCGGGAGGTGTGCCCCCTGACGGGCCATCCGGTCCATGTTCGGTGTCTCCAGAAAATCAGGGGTGCCCGGTTCGTCCATGAAGCTCATGAAGTCATACCGGTGGTCGTCGCTGAGTACGAAAACCACGTTGCGGCGCTCGTTCTCGGAGTCACCGCCCGACAGCACGCCGGTATCGGAACTACAACCACTGAGCAGCCCTGCGGCTCCGAGACCACCGAGTGCTTTCATGGCATTTCGGCGGTGAACTCCGCGCTCGGGTTGGTCAGTCATGGTCACTATTGAGGGCGATGTGGTAAGTCGGTTTCCGTTGACGCGATGTGAGACCGTTAATGACCGGTGGATGGCCCCACTGTGAGAGACGTGTGTCGCTGCCGTGTTCGCCGTCACACCCGTTTCGTGCGTGTGGAACGTTCCAGGAGGGAACTATTCTATTCGATTGACGTCTCTCAGTCATAGAGATAACGATTGGCTTCGAACGACGAACCAAATCTCGAAATTGGTGACCGTGCGTTAGCCGAACAGCTCGCCGAGACCCTCGCCGGAGGTGTCTTCCTCTTCTTCCTCCTCGGGTTCTTCTTCGGCTTCTGTTTCTTCCGGCTCTGCCTCCTCGGTTTCGCCACTGGCTGGTGCGGCGGCCGCTCCGCCTGCGCCACCTGCACCGCCTGCGGGGACCGCGGCGGCCTGCTCGACGGCGTCCTCGATGTCAACGTCTTCGAGGGCGGCCACGAGCGCCTTCACGCGCGAGTCTTCGACGTCTGCACCCGCTGCGTCGAGTACATTGGTCAGGTTGTCTTCGTTGATCTCTTCGTCCAGTTCGTTCAGGATGAGTGCTGCGTAAACGTATTCCATTGTTCTTTGTTTGGTAGTTTAGCCGAACATCGCACCGAGACCTTCGCCGCCCGCGCTGTCATCGTCATCATCGTCGTCTTCTGGTTCTGTCTCGGTGTCGGC
>DASSKS010000376.1:0-2472 GCA_035690245.1 Halococcus sp.
TAGAGAATAGATTGGTCAAGCGCCGCTGCGCCAGTCGCAATTGCAGCAAGATGAGAGGAGTGAGTAGCGTCACAGATGACAATCACCGGTTTGTCATGCGTTTCAAGCACACTGGCGAACCGCTCCTGAACGACAGCGGACCCTCGTCTAACGGTGTCGATTCCCACGTGTGCAACCGGAAAAGAACCCGAAAACAGTGAGGGAAGATGTGCTGATGGAACGTCTTCGATTGTTTCTGTAACCGGCTGGTCATCCACGAGATGATAGCCGCCTACGGTTGTTCGGTTGGTTGCGGGAAACGCCGGTGCGACGACTGCAAGGGCAGCCCCCGTCGCGGAGAGTGCGGCTGCGACCTCCACAGTGACGTTTCCTCGGAGTGTCGAGTCGATTTTTTTGTATGTGATGTCGGCGGTCACATCGTTGCATACCGTTGTGATGCGATCCTGTGCATCCGCTGGTGAACACTCACGCGAGTCGGTGTTGGCGACGAGTACCGAAGCGTCAGGGAGAGCAGTCTCGTGCAACCGAACGACCGTCCGATGACCGCGCGCGGCGAACTCGTGGCCCGTGTCGGCCGCACCGGTGAGGTCGTCCGCGATAACGAGTCCGCGATAGCGAACCATGCTCTCCCGTTCGGGATACCACAGCAAAAACCCACCAGTCGTCGAAAGCTTCTCAGGTCAAAACGAGACACGTACTTCCTCCCGCTGCCTTCGCAGTATCGAAAACAAGCCGAGTGTCTCAAAGGGTCACATCCGAGACGGCAATCACGCATATCTTAAAGTAGTAGCAGAATAACCGTGGTTTATGGTGTGTGACGCTCACAAGGGTCAAGAACCAGACGGTGGACTGTTCAATCGGTGTTTCACTAGTCGGGAGAGCGGACAATGAGTGAATCAGCGAGCCTTCGGGGTCGAATCGAACACCACGTCGAGGAGAACTACACCATCTGGCTCATCATCCTCGGGCTTGCCGGCTGGGCGATGGCCTCTTACGATTTCAACCTCCTCATTCTCACCATCCCAAACATCTCAGAAGACCTCGGGCTATCGGCTTCAGCAGTAGGGTCGCTCGTGTTCATCATCTACGCCGCACAGTTCTTCGTCACACTGTTGGTCGGTCGCGCGATGGACGACTACGGGCGCTTGCGCGTCTGGCAGTGGGCGCTCGTCGGAACCGCAATTTTCACTGGATTGACGTACTTCGTCGCCGGGTTCTGGCAACTCGCCGTCGTGCGCGTGCTGGCCTCGGCGTTCGCGCAGTCCGAACTCGCCATCTCCATCACGCTCATCAACGAGCAGGCTCCGACGGAAAACCGGGGATTTCTCTACTCCATCGTTCAGGGCGGATGGCCTGTCGGCGTGTTCCTCGCATCGGGAATTTACAGCCTGTTCATCGGCTATGGATGGCGCGTCGTCTTCGTCATCGGAATTCTCCCACTCATCGTAGTGATTTTCGGTCGGTGGTTCCTGCACGAATCCGAACAGTGGGAAGCGCTTCAGGAAATCCGGCAACGACGCGAGGAATCAGACGATGTCGATGTCTCTGACCTCACCGAGGAGTACGACATCGACCCGGCTGCCTTGGAATCGACATCGTACCGGAAACTGTTTTCGACTCCCGGGCCGATCCGGCGTCAGCTCGTGCTTTTGTCCATCGTCTGGTTGTTCTATGCAGCGAGTTTCGTCGCCACCAATTCGTATATCACCGACTGGCTCACCCGATACGGAAGTTGGTCGGCAGGCCAGACGGGAACACTGCTGTTGGTCGCGGGCGGTATCGGCTTTTTCTTCTACCTCATCGGCGGCTATCTCGGCGAGCAGTTCGGCCGTCGGGAAGTCCTCATTGGAACGGCGATTTTCGTCGCCCCGCTCAACCTGCTGTTTTATTTTTATCATCCGCCGACGCTTCTCGGCTGGCTGGTCTATCTCGCCATCTACCAAGCGACGAACGGAACGTGGTCGGGCGCTGGGTATGCCTACTGGGCGGAGAGTTTTCCGACGCGCGTGCGCGGGTCGGCGGTTGGCTGGCTCGGGTCGATGTTCGCACTCGGGCTGTTCATCGGCTCTGGAATATGGACGCTCGTGGTTTCGTCTGCGAATCTCTCGACTGCGTGGCTCGTCGTCGCCGTTGGTCTCGCGCTCGGACAGTTGCTCGTCTTCTGGTTACCGCATATCGAACCGGGGAAACCGCTCGAAGACGCCAACGTCGAACGAATCGACCAAGACCGGAGAGATGTCGGCACAACTACCGCCGACTCAACCCAAGGGGACCAAATCTCGGAGTAACCATCCCAAGTTCGTCGAAACACGAGGGAGTGAACTGCTGTAGCCGAATCGACTGAAGCCCGACTCAACCCTCGCTCGCAGCATCGTTGACAGCGGTGAGTACATCATCGAGACGGGTTTCGACAGTTGCGCGCGCCGATTCGTCCAATGCAACGAGCGGCGGTCTGACCGTCGATTCCGAAAG
>DASSKS010000377.1:0-2218 GCA_035690245.1 Halococcus sp.
CGTCGAGACCGTCCCGGCACTCTCTCAGTCGGTCAGACTCGACATCCGACAGCACCTCACGGAGTTCGGGAACGGTATCGAGCGTCGCCTTCAGCGCGCGGAGGTCGCGGGCGTTCGCCCGGCCACGCGAGACCCGTGCAATCAGCCGTTCGATGTCGTACACGTCCGTGAGGTGCTCACGAAGGTCCTCGCGGACGAGCGACAGATGGGTTAATTCCTCGACGGCATCGAGACGAGCGTCGATGTCCTCGCGGTCGCACAGCGGACGGCGAAGCCAGTGAACCAATTTTCTGCGTCCAAGTGCGCAGGAAGTGTTGTCGAGCACGCTCACGAGCGTGTGGTCGTCGTCAGCGCGGTTTTCGAAGACGTCCAAACTCCCGAGTGCAGTCCCGTCGAGGCGCAGCCGCTCGCGCGGGTCATACCGGGTGAGTCGGGTGATGTGTTCAACCTCCTCCGCGTCAGCCTGTGTGTGTTCGGCGTAGGCGAGCAGTGCGCCCGCAACCCGTATTTCGGCGTCGTTCTCGAAGACCGCTTTCGGATTGGATGCGTAGGACGCGACGCGCTCGCGGGCGGCATCGAACTCGAAGGCCGCCTCGTCATGGGGCGTCACCATACAGTCGGGCGAGAACTCGTCGGATAGTTCGGGCGCGAGAACCACTTCTGCCGGACCAAAGCGGTCGAGTTCGTCCTGAATCGGTGTTCTCGAATCGGCACTCGTCACCCGAAACTCGCCGGTCGAAACGTCCACGAACGCGACGGCATACGTTTCGGTTTCCGTGCTCTCGTTGCCCGCGAGGCAGGCGACGTAGTTGGTCGTTCCAGGCGCGAGCAGTTCGTCTTCGACGACGGTTCCCGGTGTCACGACGCGAGTGACTGCCCGCTCGACGATACCCGTCGCTTCGTCAGCATCTTCTATCTGTTCGGCGATAGCGACTCGATAGCCCGCATCGAGGAGCGTTTCGACCGACGACGCCGCGTTTTCGATTGGGACGCCAGCCATCGGGTAGGTTCCTGTGGAATCTTCTCGCTGGGTGAGTGTGATTTCGAGTTCGCGCGAGATGGTTTCTGCCGCCTCGCAAAAGGCCTCGTAGAAATCACCCATCTGAAAGAGGACGAGTGCGTCGTCGTAGGTCTCACACAACTCGACGTACTGGGTCATCATCGGCGTGAGTTCGTCGTGATGTGCCGCCATCGCCTCCGGCGGTCCGAGCGCGGCATCCATATCCGATAGCGGGCTGGAGAGCTACAAAGGCTTGCGGACCGCTCGACGATGGTTCGAGACGGGAGAGTGCTATCGGCGAACGTTTTTGTCCGTGCGCTCGCTGTCTGGATTATGTTCCCCGAGCGCATCGAGACGGATAGGTTGATTCTCGAACGTCTCTGCCACGAAAATCTCGACCTGTTCGAGTTCTATCGAATCTGCTCGGACGCCGATGAGATGGCCGAAGTTACGCGGTATATGCCGTGGAACCCCCACAAAACGGTCAATAAATCGAAGGAGTTCATCGACGGCTGTGAGAAACAGTGGGAAGAGAGCGAGGGCGCGGCCTACTGCATCCGTCCACGCGAGGGCGAGGATGGAGCCAGCGAGTTCGCGGGCGTCGGCGCGCTCCACATTGATTGGGACAAACGAACCGGCGGGCTGGGAATGTGGCTTCGCAAGAAATTCTGGGGTCGTGGCTACTCGGGCGAGCGCGCGGCGGCACTGATGGAACTTGCGTTCGAACGTTTGGACCTCGAAGTCGTCGCGGTCACCCACCACGTCGATAACCAAAAATCACGACGGGCCATCGAGAAGTACATCGACGCCCACGGCGGACGCTGTGAAGGTCTTCTTAGAAACTGGCTTCCCTACGGTGATGGGGTATCCGACGAATACCGCTATACCGTCGCGCGCGAGGAGTATCGTGCGGCCACCGAGTGATATACTGTCTGTAGGAATCCGTTTACGCCGGGAGCGGTGGCGCGCGCTCGTGCTCGTGTTGAGCGGAGCGAAACCGAGCGCAAATCGGCGTGCGAGGTCTGCGCGAGCGCAGCGAGTGCAGGCTTGTCAGAGCGAAGCTCTGACAGTGGATGAGCGGAGCGAGTGAAACAAGCGGAGCGAATCGGCTGGGGAGGCGTGTGGCGAGGTGCGGAAGCGGGGCGGGTAAGTAGTTGTACCGCGAGCGAACGGAGTGAGCGAGCGGCAGTTTTTAGTCCAGGTTTTTGCGAGGGGTTG
>DASSKS010000378.1:0-3180 GCA_035690245.1 Halococcus sp.
AAGGGGAACCAATCGAACTGGTCGAGTGTGAAACCAACGACTTGCTCGTACCGGCGACCGCAGAACTCGTCATTGAGGGCCGAGTCGTTCCCGACACTCGACTAGATGAGGGACCCTTTGGGGAGTATTTCGGGTATATGCACGGCCCGCGCCGGTCGATGCCGGTGCTCCACGTCGATGCAATCACACATCGAGAGAACCCGATTCTCCCCTTCTGTGTCGAAGGGAGCGGAACGGGCTACTCCGAAAACACGACGAGTTCGCGCGAGGTGGCGTGTGTCGGTCCTGACGCCACGCTCGGGCTTCGTGCTGCCGGATTCGACGTGCGGAAACTCGCGCCGTGGCCGTTCACGCCGCGGACCGTCTATGTCGTCGCAACCGAGAGTACCGACCCCGGCGACCTCCACGAGCTTGCGAACTTCATTTTTACTACGTGGGGAATGCTCCACATCGACTTCTTCATCTTCGTGGATGGGGATATCGACCCAGTAAATACCCGCACAGTGCTCGAAGCGATTGCCATACACGCAGACCCCGATGAGGATTTTCACCAATTCGGCGTCGAAACCATGCCGAAAGTACCATTGAACATCTATCAAACTCCCGAAGAAAAAGGCAATGCACAGACTGGCACCTCGAAGGCGAAGACAGCAAAAGCGTACATCGACGCGACACGAAACGACGAGTCGGGTACGTCTATTTCGGAAGCCAGACGGAGAGATGCACAGGAACTCCTCTGTGACGCGGGAATGGATGCGAGTGTGTTCGACCTCATAGAGGGAAATAAATGACTTCGTTTCGAACCCATCTCGAAACCCTCGAATCAGTCGATGACTTGCTCTGTGTGGAGTCGCGCGTCCACTGGACGGACGTTGCAGTCGTTGCTGGCGAAGCAGCGGAACACAACGGACCGGCGCTCGTTTTCGAGGATACTCCCGGTCTCGTTCGGCTTGCAAGCGGCGTCTATGGGGGGCCGGACGCGATGCAGCCACGAGATCGAAACCCGTGGTCGAGACTGGCTCTCGCACTCGACAGAAAAGATTTATCTTACTTGAATTGTCTGAATACTGTTATTCAGACCGACCAGGAACAAACGAGCGTTACAGAAACCGAACTCGAAGCGACATCGATTTCCGGCGACCTGTATTCGCTCGGTCTTCCCACTACTGAAACCACCGACCGGCCCACCAGTACGCTCTGTCTGCTTTCGTATCGAACCGAGAAGGGTACGGTGTGGGTGCCAATGAGGGGCACCGTTCGCGGCGACGACCTCTGCGGTATCGTTCCCGAAACCGTCCTCGAAGACCTCGCGGACACGCCGGTCACGGTCGCTCTCGGCGTTCCAGCAGCGGCACTGGTGACGGCGCACTACCACTGCACCAGCAATCGAACGCGAGCGAGCGCTCCCGAGTTCGCTTCGGCAGTCGATGAGTTACCGGTTGCTCTCGCTGCTGGCGGACTCGTTCCGGCGGAGGCAGAGGTTGTCATCGAAGGGACTGCATCACCACACGATACTTCATCAAAAGCAGCGTATGAGGCGTGGGAGTCAGCAGTCGAAACTGCATGGATTCACATCGACGTGATGGATATCGCAGCGCGCGAGAACCCAATCGTCCCGTTCACCCCTGCGGGCGCATCGTTGTCGGACGACGTTCAACTCACGTCCATCGTCGAGTCGGCGCGTCTGTATGCGCGCATCAACTCCTACTGGGGCGTCGAACCGGTCGAATGGATAGCGCTGCCGGCAGAAACCGGTCTTGGGTTGTGTCTCGTCGCAAGCGAAATCCTCTATGCGGGTTTCGAGTGGCAACTCGCAAACACGCTGTTTTCGTTTTCCGAGCTATTCGATAAAATCCTCATTCTCGATAAGGACATCCGACCGGCGGACCTCTCGCGGGCCTTCGATGATATGTGGGTTCGCGCTCACCCATCCCACGACTGGGAGTTCAGCGAATCCTCTGCTCCGGCGGCGACCATCCCCGCATACCGACAGGGAGACACCGGGTCGCGTCTCTACATCGATGCGACGTGGGACCCCCGCTGGGACGAGACGTACATTGCTCCCCGCGTGACCTTCGAATCGTCCTTTCCCGCGAACATCCGCGAGTCGGTACGCGAACAGTGGTCTTCGTTCGGTTTCGATGAATTCGGAGAGGACGGCTAACTTGATATAGCAATATATGATTTATGGGTTCGAGGGGAGACAGTGGGCAGCCGCGAACGTGAAAGCGTTACAATAGTTCATAGATATTCTCCACGTAACATTTGCGGACGCGGTCGCCCCAGTTGTGGGTGTAGGTGTCGATGATGTCGCCCGCAACGTCGCCACGGAGGTATTTCACGACACCACGGTCGCCGGTGCGGTCGCGCAGATGCGTGGTGAAGAAGTGCCGAAAGTAGTGGGGAGTGACGTTCTCGGTCGCGTCGCCGCCCGTTCGGTGCCAACCCATCGCTCGGGCGTGTCTTCTCACGAGCGAGCGAACCATCGGTGGGGTGAGGCGCAACCCCCAGTCGTCGCTGGTGCTGCAAAACAGCGGTTCGGCGGCTGAGGGGGTGTCAGGACGGATAGCGAGCCACACCCTGAGCACGCCGTGGAGTTCGGCATCGACCGGGATAATCGTCGTGCGTTTTCGTTTGTTTGCGGCAGTGCGTTCCTCGCCGTTGACGGCTGCACCGCGAGCGATGTCGCTCGCCACGAACAGCGAATCGTCTCGTCCATCGAGCTGTCCCCGACCGCCGAGGGTGTACTCGGCCCGAATATCACTGTCTGTGAGCGCGAGGTCACGGAGGTCGAGATTACAGAGTTCGCCCACACGAACTCCGGTTTTGAGCAGCGTCACCACGACTGCGCGTTCGAGTGGATGGCTGATTCCGGCGACGAACCCCCGCATTGCGGGCAGCGAAATATCCCGCCGTTCGGGGTTCTTCTCGATGGTTTCGTCCATTTCCGCTGCGACGAGCGCCATCGGGTTCGAATCGAACGCGCCGACTTGGGTCATGTACGAATAAAACCGGTGGAGGTAGGCGGCATACGTCGCTACCGTGCTCTGTGCGTGGTCCGCTCTGAGGGAGTGTACCCACGCCATACACTCGCGCTGGCCAGCCTCAGATGGCGGTACTGCTTGTCCGTTTTTGGCGAGAAACGCCTCGAACTCGCGGAGCACACGCCCGTAGGCCTCG
>DASSKS010000379.1:0-6188 GCA_035690245.1 Halococcus sp.
GAAATCGTCAACAACGACAATCCCGCTCATGCCTTCCTCCAGGAGTCGAATTCGCTTGCAGACCAGAAGGCGGTCATCACCCACGTCGAGGCTCATGCCGATTTCTTCGCGCACAACCAGTGGTTCGGGCTGTTTTCTGGAGAGGGGACGCCGAACGCGGCGGCGATGCTCGCACGTCACGCCGACACCATTGCCGAGTACATGAGTGACCCCGACATCGAGCGCGAGGCAGTCGAGAGCTGGATAGACACCATCCAGTGTCTCGATACGAACATCGACCGTCATCGAGCGTTTCAGAGCGCAACAGCCGAGGAAGTCGAGGATATCGAACTCGCGGATATCGCCGACCAACTCGATGAACTCGACCTCGATGCGGAAGTCGTCGATGAGGTATTCGACGAAGAATGGCTCGAATCCCAGCGCAGCGAGGACGATTCGGCGACGGTTCCGACAGAACCCGAATCGGATTTGCTCGCCTTTTTCTACCAGCACGGGATGGCCTACGACGAAGAAGCAGAGAAGGCCATAGAGATGACCGACTGGCAGCGCGAGGTGCTCGAAATCCTCCGGCGGGAGGCCTACTACTTCGCGGCCCAGCGGATGACGAAGGTGATGAACGAGGGCTGGGCGGCCTACTGGGAGTCGATGATGATGGGCGAGGAGAACTTCGCAGGAACTGATGAATTTCTGAGCTATGCCGACCATCAGGCGCGCGTGCTCGCCTCACCCGGACTCAATCCTTACAAACTCGGCAAGGAACTCTGGGAGTACATCGAAAATTCGGTGAATCGACGCGAAGTGGTCGAACGCTTGCTCAGAGTCGAGGGCATCACGTGGCGAAATTTCCACGAGGTGGTCGATTTCGAGCGCGTTCAGGGGATGCTTGCGCCCGATTCGATGGTCGATGTGATTTCCGCGGAACGGCTCGGATCACTCGATTCCGACGACCCACGGGTGGATAGTGAAGCACTCGAAAGAGCAAAAGCGGGCGACATCGACATCGAGCGCTATCCGTGGAAGGTACTCACCTATGCCGGGATGACAGAACGTCATTACTCGCTTTCGAAACCACAGAATCGGGGCTTTCTTCGGCGAATCGGTCGTGAGGAACTCGAACGGATTTCGCGCTATCTGTTCGACGATTCGCGGTACGCGAGCGTCGAGGAGGCGCTCTCGGAGGTCGAGTATGCAGCAGGCTGGAATCGGCTGACAGAAATCAGGGAGAGTCACAACGACGTGACGTTTCTCGACGAATTTCTGACACAGGAGTTCGTCGACGACAACGATTACTTCACCTACGAGTACACGCAAGCGACGGGCGATTATCGCGTGACCTCGACGGATTACGAGGACGTGAAGAAGAAACTCCTGCTCCAGTTCACCAATTTCGGCAAGCCCACCATCACCGTTCACGACGGCAACTACAACAACCGCAACGAACTCCTGTTGGCTCATCACTACAACGGGGTGATGCTCGACATCGAGCAGGCCAGACAGACCCTAGAGCGAGTTTTCGACCTCTGGGGACGACCGGTGAACCTCAAAACCATCGTCAAAGAACTCGACGAGCACGACTTAGAAGTAGCCAAGCGCCGCGAGCGCGAACCGGAACCAGAAGAGCGCGGCAAACTTATACGGTACGACGGCGAGCGATTCACCGTCGAAGACCTCCCGTGGAACGAAGTCGACGCCATCGCGGCCACGGATGTCGATTACGACACGAAACCCGACGAATGGCTGGCATAGCGGCGTCCTGGCGGTTTTCTCGCCGCGTCAGTCAGCGCGTGTGCGCTATTCGAAAGGGCTATTGCAGAACCGGCATCATAGACCGTCACAATCGAGGCGGCCGAACGCAGAGACAATGAGGTACTTCGAGTTCACCATCAGGCCAGACAACGGCGCGATTCATCCCGTAGACAGAGTGCTCGCCGAAACACCGGACATTACGCGCGAAGCGCTGGTTCACGTCAACGCGCTCGGGAATGGAACGGGGGTAATGCTGTATCGTCTCCGTGGCGACCCGGAGGCACTCGAAACAGCGTTAGACGGCCACCCAGACCTCATCTCCTCTGCGCCGGTCGATGTCGCTGACGAGACGTTTCATTTTTACACTCATGTCAAGCCGGGCCAGCCCGCCGGCCAGTTGATGGCGGTCGCCCAGAAGTACGCCCTGATGATCGTCCCGCCGCTTCCGTTCACCGACGGCGGGCTTCGGATAACCGTCGTCGGCACCCACGAGATGCTCAGGCAGGCCCTAGAGGAGTTTCCAGACGAGATTCGTGTCTCCATCGAACAGGTCGGCGAATACTCGCCGGACGGCCGGAACGTGCTTTCCCTCCTTACCGACCGCCAGCTCGAAGTGTTCGAAACCGCCGTCGAGAAGGGCTATTACGATATTCCACGGCAGGCTACCCACAAGGACATCGCCGACGGTCTGGGGTGTGCGCCGAGCACGGTCGATGAACACCTCAGGAAGGCCGAATCGCGCATCCTCACGACCCTCGTGCGGTAGCAAAGGGGCATCCGCACTATTTTACCCGCTCGGGCGGAGTTCGAGACATGAACTTCGAATCGTTCGTGCTCGCGGCGGCCACCGCGGACCTCGGCGATGAACCCGCTGCCCGCGAACACGCAGACGCCGTCGAGTTCCGAATGGACCTCGCTTCCCGACCACTCGACGCGCTCGCTGCATACGACGGAACGCTCCCGCTGATTGCGACCAACCGCACCGTCGAGGAGGGCGGTGAGGCGTCCGAGGGACAGGAACGACTCGATGCGCTCGAACGGGCCGCAGAGTTTTCGACTGTGGAGGCGGTCGATGTCGAACTCATATCCATAGCCGATGGCGACGGCGCGCGCGTCACGGAACACGCACGCGAATACGACACGGCGGTCATCGTCTCGACCCACGATTTTTCGGGCACGCCACCGCGCACGGAGATGGAGGAGACGCTCGCGCGGGCCGCGGAGTACGGCGATGTCGCAAAGCTCGCCGTCACCGCAGAAACGCCGGACGATGTACTCGCGCTCCTCTCCGTCACGCGCGAACTCGATACGGCGGGCCATCAGGTTGCGACGATGACGATGGGAACAGTAGGAAGACACTCGCGGGCGGTCACGCCGCTCTATGGGTCGAAAATTGCCTACGCACCAGTCAGCCCCGAGAAGGCGACCGCACCCGGCCAGTACGACCTTGCGACGCTTTCCGGTCTCCTCGATGCGTTGCGGTAAGGTCACTCGACGTTTTCTGCGGGGTCATCGGAAACGACAGCGCCACCCACGCGGGCGGCGATGCCGACGCCGAGCAGACTCACGAGGACACCGGCGAGGACGAACCCCACGAGTCGAATATCGCCGGTAATCGAAAACCCATGAATCGAGACGACGCCGAGGGTCGTCCGTGGAATCCGGAAGGGGGCGATGACGCCGGCGCGTTCTAAGAAGTACGCCGCAAATCCTCGGATAACGAACCCGACCGCGACAACCACGAACGGAAGGTTGAGCGAGGAGGTTCGCACGCGGTCGGTGTGGAGCCACTCGTCTGCGGCCCGCCCAGTGCTCGCGGTCAGCGCCGCCGTCGTGAGCCACGGAACGCTATCGAACAAGAACGCCATCGCCGTGACCAGTACGCTCGCCTCACCAGCCAGCGGCGTCGCGTTGATGACGCCGGCGACGAGACCCACGAGCGCGAGTCCTGCGGCGATGACGCTCGTGACGACCGACACCCGACCAGTATAAAACCCCTCTCGCAGTCCGCCAGTGAGTGCCGCGAGCGCGTCGCCGACCCCGAATCCCTTGTAAAGGAGGAATAAGCCGGTGATGGCGGCCACGGCGGCGATGGCGACGCCTGCACTCTGGGCGAACGCGAGGAGGACGGGGACCGCGAGCAGAGCGACACCGATAGGAACTAATACTGTCTGGCGGAGTTCCTCGTCGGCGAGAAACTGCTTCAAGAGATAATAGGTCGATTCCAAATCGCGCGCCTGCCGGACCACGACCCGCGAGACGGCATCGACCTGCACTCTACTCTCGATGACGTGGACGAGGCGTTCGTCGGCTGCGTTGTCCGTGACGACGACCGCAGACCGGATGTCGTGGGCCGCCAGCAGTTCGTCTATCTGTCGGGCGATTTCCCTGTCGGCATCGACCGAATCGTCGATACCCGAGACGACCGCCACCACTGGCTCGTCGCCCGCTGTGCGTAGCTCGCGCACGAGACGCAGCCCTTCGAGCAGGCAGTTCACCCGAGCACTCTCCGGGTCGCGCAAACCGACCTCGGTGACGAGCGAGCGTACCGCCTGCTCGGAGACCACTGGAATCTCCTCCGTGGTGTCGGCGATAGTCTCGCCGCGGTCGATACAGACGACGAGCGTGCTCACAGCCGACGAACGTGTTCACGAGATAAAAAGATCCCTCATGGTCGCTGCGTGCTCTTACAACCGAAGTCGGAATTGTTCATCGACGCCGAACGCGCTCGCTACACCCGCACCGAAGGCATACGCCACGCCCTGTGATTGGTTCCTGAGTCGTTCCATCAGGTTCCGCTTCGGTTTGAACTCCTCGATATCGACGGTCGAAACCCCGAGGCGCTCGGCGATGCGGTCTTCTACGTCTTCGCGGGTGCCGAGTTCGTCAACCAGCCCGTTTTCGTGGGCATCGGTTCCCAGATACACCCGCGCCTCGGTGTCGCGGATGGTCTCCTCGTCCAATCCGCGGCCTTCTGCGACGCGCTCGACGAACGTCTCGTAGTAGTCGTCAACGATTCCTTGCAGATATTCTCGGTCGTCCTCCTCGGGTTCTTTGAGGGGAAAGCCCGCATCCTTGTACTCGCCGGCGTTCATCGGCTGGTATTCGAGTCCCAACTTATCGGCGAGTCCCTTGGCGTTGACGTTCGAGCCACGGACGCCGATAGAACCCACAAGACTCGCCTCGCGCGCCCAGAGTTCGTCACACCCGCTGGCAATCCAGTAGCCGCCGCTGGCGCAGGTGTCGGTCGCGTAGGCAATCGTGGGACCGTCGAAGCGCTCTGCGGCCAATCGGATGTCCTCACTGGGAACCACCTCACCGCCCGGCGTGTTGAGTTTCACGACGAGCGCCTGTGCGTTCGGGTCCTCGTCGGCGCGCTCTATCTGTTCGACTATCTTGTCGGCGGGCACAGAGCGCTGGCGACTGCTCGGCAGTCGGCTTCCCTCGCGCGTAATCGGTCCCGTCACGGCGACTTCGACCGCGTTGTAGCCATCCCGTGCCTTCGCGCGCAGTCGCTTGACTGTCCCCCATACAGAAGCGCTCGCGGTTGCGCTGAGAAGTGCTCCACCCAGTAGCTGTCGAGTGCGCGGTTTACCGGTCATACCCACGTCTCGGGCGGCGAAGGGGATGAAAGATTCGTTCGCGGCGTCGCTGTCGGAGCGATAGAAAACGAACCTCCCACCCAGAACGAGTTTAGTTTTCAGTAGAGTTAAATATGAGAAAACACATACATTACACGATATGGTGCAGAGTGAACCCTCGGTTCTCGCCACGATAACCGACGGTGACGACAGCCTCCGCGACCGAATCGGTTGGCGACAACTCAACGCCATCGTCCCCGTGCTAATCGGGATGAGTCAGATAGTAGTGGCGGTGACGACCATGAACCCCGCCGAACGCTCAACGCTGTTTTTCGTCGTTGTAGCGGGTGGCTTTCTGCTCGTTGGTCTCGGTGTTTCTGGATTTCAGAGCAAGGACTGGTTCGAACGCAGACCGAACGAAAGCAAACTGGTAGCATACCTTGGAATGGTCCTGTTGTTCACACTCACCGGCACCGTCGTCGTTGCTGCCGTTTTGTTCTCGTTCGGATTCGTGTGGCTGGAGCCAGTTCTCCTCTTCTTGTCCTCCGTCGTACTACTCGAAATGTTTTCATACGTAGTTATCAGTATATGGGAGTATTTCAGCACCGGATATCACCGATGAAACCGTCGTATTTATAGAAACTACGATAGAACGAGGGACGCCCCGGCGTCGGAATATCTCCGCTTAGAGTTTGCCTGCCTTCTGGAGTTTCATCAGGTCTTCGGTATCGAGGGTTTCGCCCTGTTTGAACTGCTCGTAGATTTCCTCGGCTTCGGCTTCGGCCTCTTCACGGCGCTGGTCGCGTTCGGATTTGCGCTCTTGTTCTTCTTCTTTGTCCATCTCGCGCAGGCGTTTCTGGA
>DASSKS010000380.1:0-3277 GCA_035690245.1 Halococcus sp.
TAGCAACCAGCGGCGACCGGACGATTCCCGGTCGATGGGAAAACACATATGTGAGAACGGACGTTATCCCAACGAGACTCAACGAAAATCAGTCGTTCAGTCGCCCTGCGGAGAACCAGCCCACCAAATGACCGAACACACCACCCACTCGAATCCGTCCGCGCGTGTGGTATACTCGGCATCGAAGCCCTACCAGTCTCCATCACGCCCCCCAGTCAGACCACCGCACGCGGGAGGGAGTCACCCGTGAACGAGACGCGCGCACAAACCGGCACGCACAGTCGAATCGACGACGGCGCGACCGTTGGCTACGTCCACACTGAAGATGCCCAACCCGCACAAATCGGGGATAACGCAACGATTCGCGCCGGCACAATCGTCTATGCCGATACTGAAATCGGCGACGAGTTCACCACTGGCCACAACGCGCTCGTCCGCGAGAACACGACAATCGGTGACGACGTGCTCGTCGGAACCGATACCACTATCGACGGCTCTACGACCATCGGCTCACACGTTAGCCTCCAAACGGGAGTGTACGTTCCGACACACACAGAAATCGCAAATCAGGTGTTCGTCGGTCCCAGAGCGGTGCTCACGAACGACCCCTTCCCGGTGCGCCGTGAGACCGACCTCGTGGGTCCCGTACTCGAAGACCACGTTTCGGTGGGGGCGAACGCCACGCTTTTGCCCGGCGTCAGAATAGGAGAGAAAGCGTTCGTCGCCGCCGGTGCGGTCGTCACCGAGGATGTTCCAGAACAGACGCTCGCCATCGGCGTCCCCGCACGCCACGAACCGCTTCCCGAAGAACTCACTACAGATAACACGATATGATTCCGATAGCCGACCCACAACTCGGCGCGCGCGAAAAAGAACGAGTCAGCGAAATTATCGACAGCGGCCAGTTGGCCGACGGACCTGAAGTACGGGAATTCGAGAACGAATTTGCCGACTTCTCCGGTGCGGCCCACGGCGTGGCGACCACCAACGGCACGACCGCCCTCCACACCGCCATCGAGGCGCTCGGTCTCGGCGAAGGCGACAGAGTCGTGACGACGCCGTTTTCGATGATAGCAAGCGCAAACGCCATTCGACTCGCGGACGCGGAACCCGTTTTCGCCGATATCGACCCCCGTACTTTCAATATCGACCCGCACGCCGTCGAGAAAATCGTCCGCGAACAGGACGTGGATGCGCTGCTTCCTGTTCACCTGTTTGGGTTGCCCGCCAAAATGGACCATCTCTGTGAAATAGCCGACGAGTACGACCTCCTGCTCATCGAGGACGCCGCCCAAGCCCACGGGGCGGAATTCGAGGGAGAACGAGTTGGGACGTTCGGTGATGCGGCCTGTTTTTCGTTTTATCCCACGAAAAACATGACAACCGGCGAGGGCGGGATGGTGCTCACCGACGACAAAGCGGTTGCAGAGCGCGCAGCGAGTTTCATCAATCACGGGCGCACCACAGAGGGTGCTTCCTACGAACACGCCACTATCGGCCAGAACTACCGGATGACGAGCGTGCTCGCGGCCATCGGGCGCGTCCAACTCGAACGACTTCCTGAATACAACGAGAGTCGGCGCGAAAACGCCGTCCGACTCACCGAAGAACTTCCCGATGGTTTGCAAACACCTATCGAACCAGCGGGTCGAACACACGTCTATCACCAGTATACGATTCGCACCGAAGAACGCGACGCCCTCCGCGACCACCTCGACTCTCAGGGCATCGGCACAGGGATTTACTATCCGACACCGATACACGAACAGCCAGTGTACGACGATATCGAGTGTCACGCGCCGGTCGCAGAGCAGGCGAGTCGGGAGGTGCTCTCGCTACCGATACATCCAAACCTCTCGCCGTCGGATATCGGCGATATTGTGACCGCGATAGCTGCCGCAGAGGAGGTCTGTGCGTGAGCAGCGAGGAATCGACGCGCGTCGGCGTCATCGGCGTCGGCAGCATGGGCCAGAATCACGCGCGCGTTTATAGCGAACTTCCGAACGTGGAGTTAGTGGGTGTGTTCGATGTCGATGCGGAGCGGGCGAACGATATCGCAGTCAGATACGATACGCAAGCGATGGGGAAGTCAGCACTCATCGAGGCCGCAGACGCCGTTTCCATCGCCGTGCCGACCGCCCACCACGCAGACATCGCCCGTGCGTGTATCGAGGCAGGCGTCAACGCTCTCATCGAAAAGCCGTTCGTGGCCGACCCGGCAGACGGGCGCAAACTCTGTGACCTCGCCGCAGAGCACGGCGTGACCATTCAAGTGGGCCACGTCGAGCGATTCAATCCAGCAGTGCGGGCCGTCACCGAGATTCTCGACGGAAAAGAGGTCCTCGCGGTCGATGCCCAACGGCTGGGTCCGCCGCGCGAGCGCCACATCGAGGACAACGCCGTGATGGATTTGATGATTCACGATATTGATGTCCTGCTCTCGCTCATCGGTGAGGATGTCTCGACCATCAACGCCGTCGGCGCGGAGGAAAACCGCTACATCGACGCCCAACTCCGCTTTACTAATGGTATCGTCGCTAGCCTCACCGCGAGTCGCATCACCCAGAAGAAAATCCGCGTCCTCTCGATTACCGCGCGCGAATGCTGGATTACGGTGGATTACATCGACCGCTCGGTCGAGATTCACCGCCACTCCCTGCCCGAGTATGTAGAAGGCAACAGCGGAATGCACTACCGTCACGAAGGCGTCGTCGAGCGCCCGATGGTCGATAGCGGCGAACCCCTGAAAGAAGAACTCGCCTCGTTCGTGGAGTGTGTGAAAACGGGCAGCGAACCGCTGGTGAGCGCAGAGGACGGACTCCGCGCGCTCCGCGTCGCCCGAAAAATCGACCGGCTCGCTGCCGGAACCCGAGTGGAGGCAGGTCGGTGAACCCAACCGAGTCCGTCATGCCCGACGACGAAACACCGCTTGAGCACCAGCGCGAGGCGTTTCTCGATGGGGAGGTTCCAGTGGGAGTTTACGGACTCGGCAAGATGGGTCTGCCGCTCGCTGCGGTCTATGCGGATGTCTGTGGCAACGTCATCGGTGCGGACACGGACGAAGAAGTCGTCGATACCATCAATCGTGGCGAGTGTCACGTACAGCGCGAACCCGGTCTCCCCGAACTCGTGGAAGAACGGGTTTCTACGGGCGCGTTACGCGCGACGAGCAACCGCGAGGCGGCCACGGCGGCATCGGTCCACGTGGTTATCGTTCCAACGAAAATCGACAGCCAGAACGCACCCGACCTCTCGATTCTCGAATCAGTAGTAAAAG
>DASSKS010000381.1:0-4484 GCA_035690245.1 Halococcus sp.
TTGATCGAACACTTCCCGACCGACGACGACGGGCGCGAGGTCCTCTCGCACCGCACGCACGGCATTCGAGACACCGTTTCCGCCGAACCGTTTTCCGCCGTCGCGTCGTTCCGTGACCTCGTGGGTCCCGGTACTCGCGCCCGCTGGCACGGTGAATACACCACGTGCGTCGCCCGTCTCGACCGCCACGCGCACTGTCGGATTGCCGCGGGAATCGAGCACTTCCCACGCATCGACGGCGGTGATTTCGGTCATGCCGTCACCTCCCAGATGAGGTCTGTGAACCCACGAAGCGTCGTCACGTCCTCGCACAGTGCGCGAATCGCAACAATTCGGAGGATTTCGCCCGTCTCAGCGTCGATGTACTCGACAGGTGATTTGCCATCCACGCGCGCGAGCAGCAACACGGCAAGTTCGCGGATAGTCGCGCGTTCGATTTCCCACCCTGATGCCGTGCAGTACGCCTGCCAGAACGCGAGTGCGGCGTCAATACACGCAGACTGGCGTGCTTCGATATGTATCGACTTGATGAACAGGTGGTTGAGCATGAACGCAGTGTCGAACGCTGGGTCGCCCCAGTGGGCGACCTCGAAGTCGAGCAGCCATAGCACACCGTCGGCGACGAGCACGTTCTTCGGGCTGTAATCGCCGTGGACGAGCACCCGGTCCACACCGAGTACGCGCTCGATTTCGAGACGAATCTCGTCTGCGACCTCGGGGTGGCGCTCGGCGGTTGTTCGGTGGTACGGGGTTACCCGCAACTGCTCGAACGGAGTTTTGTCGGCAAATTGCTCGCGGAGGTCGTCGTCCCCGCTCATGTGTCGGTGGGCGGTTCCGAGAAACCGCCCAAGCGAACGCGCGATTTCGAGTTCGACGTGTCCGCCGAGCAGTTCGCGCTTCCACATCGTGGCGTCGGGGATACACTCGAATCCCACGACGTGCTCGCGCTCATCCTCGAACAGCACGTCGGGTACACGTACGTCGTTCAGTCCGGCTGCGTCGATGACGGTTGCGTACGCACGAGCGGCCGTCGCCTCGTTGTGGACACGCACCACATCCGCCGGCCAGTCGTCCTCGACGGCGAGATTCGCCAGCGGTTGTTTCAGCACGAGCGTGCGCTCGTCGGTCCTCACGCGGACGACCCGGTTCGAGACGCCGCCACCAAGTGACGTTGCGTCCGCACTCCCATCGGCGAGCAGGCCGCGGTCGCGGAGGTACGCAACCGCCGTGTCCGGGGAGAGCGTAAACGCCGCCTGAGTGGTCATTCGGTCCTATCAGGCGGTCGACGGGCTTTACCGTTGCCCTTTGAGGGGATCATAGAGAAACAGTGAACCGACAAGCCACTGGTCCCAACGGATAGCTTCTTGTTGGGGCGTGGTCATGCGTTTAGTGGTGAATACGTCGTCGTCCGTTGATTGGAAACCGCCGAAACTACCGATAGTGAAACCCGGTGGAACGTATGGACTGCGAATCACCGGATTCAGTGGTTGTTGATCGAATTCAAAGAGCGTTTCCCGGTGATGAGTTGCGCGAGCGGAGTGGTCTGCGTAAGAGATGAATGGTGGCCGAAAACTGACCCAGAGAATCTGCTACTGTCGTTCGGTTCCCCGTTCGTAGAAGCAGCGACACTATTCTTCCATCCAAACGTAGCGCAGATCACTCATCGCCGTCGAACGCTTCTTTAGCACATTCAAAGAGGACGACCGACGTCTCGACTTCCGGGTCCAGGGTCGTCACTGGGTAGAAACACACGTCGGCTTGTGCTGATCGACCGTCTTCTCACTGCACTGGTGAATCAACTTGACTTCAGACCAGTAAGCACGAGAACGGTATCATCCTGGTTGCAACGTCTGCTCGTACCGTGTCGATCTGGCGGAGAAGGGCAGAACGGTACTGAGACACTGACCTATCAGTAGCCACATGGTTGCTGACAGCCTGTCAGCAACCTCCCTGATTTCATAGGTGCATCCCCTTGTCTGGAAGGACTGTTTTGTGCCAGACTGGCGTAACGAGGTGGACGCTTTATCTCCGCGAACGGAGTGAAGAGAAAGAATGAAACTGTCCTCTGGAACGCTTCCGTTGTCTCTACCGACCTGTTGAGCGTGTCGTTCGCAAATGAACACACCGCTGTTTCCGCTACTCTGCTGATGAGTTGCGCTAGATGGATGATTGGAGTGGATGCTACTCTCCGAGGTCAGTTTCGACGGTCTGTTCGAAGGTGTGGGCACTGTTGAGCACCGTAGCGTCGTCGAATCGCTCACCAACCATCATGAGGCCTACAGGCAGTCCGTCGGCCGTTCCGGCGGGCACGGATGTGGCTGGATGGCCGGTCACGTCGAACGGCGCAGTGTTGTTGAGCATACTGAGTGCGCGGTCGATTGCTTCGACGCGGGAAATGGCTTCATCGACCTCGTGGGCAGTTTGGGGCGTCGTCGGCATTGCAAGGACATCGACATCGGCGAGCGCCTCGTCGTACTTCTCGGTCAGCTTGCGGCCGAGGTTCTGTGCTTTCGCGTAGTAGTGGCCTCGATATTCGTCCGAGAGGTACTGGCCGAGGACCAGCGTGAGCTTCAGCGTCGTGACGTAGTCGTCAGCGTGTGCGCGGCGTGCCCGCCCGAACGCATCGGCCATCTGCGTGTCGTAAAATCCCTTCCCGTAGTGACCGACGCCTTCCGAGGCGACCGTCGCGGCCGTCGCTTCGAGTCCGATGGCGTTCCAGATGGCGAGACCGTCTGTGTGCATCGGGATGGATACCTCCGTCACCTCGGCTCCGGTATTTTCGAACGCGCCCAGCGCGTCATGAACCGTCTCGTCGACACCCGGTTCGCTTACCTCGTGGCCGAACCCCTCCTCAACGACGCCAACAGTCACGTCCGAGGGAGTGCCGGAAAGCGCGTCGAGGTAGTCCTCGGTCGGTACCTCACCCTGTCGCGGGTCGAGACCGTCCTTCCCGGCGATGACAGTGAGTACGCGCGCGCAATCCTCGACGGTCGAACACATGGGTCCAGTATGGTCGAACGACCGACCGAGACCGGCGATACCGGTGTAGGGAACGAGGCTGTGAGTGGGTTTGTGACCAACGATGCCGCTCCACGAGGCAGGGATGCGGATGGAACCAGCCTGGTCCCCGCCGATTGCGATGTCGACGTCACCATTCCCAACGGCCGCGGCCGACCCGCTCGAAGAACCTCCCGCGATGTACTCCGAATCTCGGGGATTGAGCACGGGACCAGTGGCCGAGAGTTCGCCGCTGCCGGAGAAAGCCATGTCCTCCATGTTGAGTTTTCCCGTGATGGTGGCACCCGCATCCAACAGCCGAGTCACGATTGTCGCGTCGGTCGAGGGGACATAGCCGTCGAACAGCTTCGACCCAAGGGTCATCTCGACGCCAGCCAGATTCACGTTGTCCTTGAGTCCGACTGCATACCCATCGAGCAGCCCGCTGTCCGTGCCTTTCACTTCGCACTTCGTGACGAATGCATTGAGCGGGTCTTCCTCGGTATCCGGTTTGTAGCCGAAATCGCGGTCGGTATATTCGACTGCGGGTGTGTAGTCTGCGAGTTCGTCGAGGCGCTCATAGCCAGCTAGCGTTTCGGGGATGATGGCCGCGAAGTCCTCGACTTCCTCGTCGGTCAGGTCGATGTGGTGCTGTTCTGCGTACGCTCGAATCTCCTCCCGCGTGGGGGGTTGTACGTTCGGTGGCGATTCAGACATGGTAGCACCAAGAACATAGATAACAACCCTCATAAATGCTATGAGGAGCACTGCGTTCTGTAACGAGAATTCCTGCTGAAAAGCGAAGTAGCGTGTGGTTTCAGGCGTCTGGTCTCGTGACACCGAAGTGGTATCGAACTAGGCATCGGAATGAACCACGGTCGTCTCTGTGCTCATTTCGATGCGGAATCTTTGTATTAGCGTCTGATCCTTACTTCGGTGGTGTTGCTGGTTCCGAGGAGGGTAGTTGGTTCTTGCCTGTTGTCGCGGAGTCGAGGGCGTCAGTGAGAAGTTTCGACTCGGCCTTGCGGAGGTGTTCTAAAAGAGTGGCACGACTGATGTCAAGTTCAGCAGCGAGTTCGTCGCTCGTGATTTCGCGTGGCCACTCAAAGTACCCCGCAGTAAGCGCGTGTTCGATGACCTCGTGCTGGCGGTCTGTAAGCCTGACACCGGAGTCGTTGAACCGTGAGACTTTCCCGAGCGTCACGCTACCGATCTCCCTGAAATCCTCGATCATCGCCCGAAGGTCTTGTCGGCGAAAGAAGAAGACGGTGTATACGCGGCGGGTGGAACCGACGAAGTTGCGCCGTCGGAGCACACCGTGGTTCCGGTCGATGGCCGAGTATGCCCCACAGGAGGTTTTGGTGACGAGAAAATTTCCCTCTCCGAGTTCCTCGATATGTTTCACCTGCTCGGAATCAGTGAGGATACCCGGTATCTCCGTAATTTCCTCATTGAGCTTGAGAACGAAGGTGACGAGTTCGTCGTGT
>DASSKS010000382.1:0-2586 GCA_035690245.1 Halococcus sp.
GACGCCGAGGACCGCCACCGCATCGCCAACCGCTCCGCCACACCGCAACCGCCCATCGGTGTCAGGTGACCCATGAGTGATGAATACGGTCTGCTCGACACCGACGCCACCGACCAACCGGGCGACGAGTGGGAGAATCTCGACGTTTCTGATACCGAAACCGACCGCACCGCCCGAAAGCAGGACCGGGAATTTTCTCGGTTCAGAGAGCGCATCAAGGACGCAGACCAGTTCAAAGTCGAAGGTGGCGTCTTCGATGAGGCAACCCTCGGCGCGCTCTACAAACTCGTTCAGGATGGGCATATCGACGCCTTCGGCGGACCGATTTCCACAGGCAAGGAAGCCCACGTGTTTCTTGCGCTTGCGGGTGAATCCGATGTCGCGGTGAAAATCTATCGCATCAACGCGAGCGATTTCCGGCAGATGCGCCAGTACTTGGAGGGTGACCCACGATTCGAGAACATCGGCGGCAAGAAGCGAAACGTCGTGCTCGCATGGACCAAAAAGGAGTTCGCCAACCTCCGGCGGGCACAGGCGGCGGGCATCAGGGTTCCAGAACCACTCGCCGTCGAGCGAAACGTGCTCGTGATGGAGTTTTTGGGAACCGATGGCGAGCGCGCAAAACGCCTCGGCGAGGTCCACGTCGAGAATCCACAGACGGCCTACGAGGTCGTCCGCGAGTATATGCGCCGGTTGTACGACGCCGGGTTGGTTCACGGCGACCTCTCGGAATACAACATCGTGGTTCATGACTCACAACTCTGGATTATCGACCTCGGACAGGCGGTAACAGTCCACCATCCAAACAGTCGAGAGTTTCTCGAACGCGACTGCCGGAATGTGGCGAATTTCTTCTCCCGACAGGGTCTCGATATCGAGGGTGAGGAACTGTGTGAGTTCGTGACGAGCGAGGCCGCTCCGCACGAAGACTGATTAGTGTGGGGAACTTTCACACGGTATGGAGGGTCCTATTCGAGACGCCACAATCGAGGACATCTCCGAGATTCAGCGCGTCGCGCGCCGCGGCTGGCGGGCAACCTACGGAGAATTCATTCCCGAGGCAGTCATCGACGCCATCCTCGACGATTGGTACGCACCGGACCAACTCGAAGCCACGATTACGACCGAGACGGCTATCTATCTCGTGTCCGGGACCGACGAAATCGCCGGCTATGCGAGTGCTGCACCGACCGAAAATGGGGAAGCACAGCTGTACGCCATCTACGTCGACCCCGACCACTGGAACGATGGAATCGGAACCGAACTCCTCGACAGCATCACAGAACGACTCACGACGGACGGTATCGAGCGATTGCGCGTCGAGGTTCTCGCGGACAACACCGTTGGAACCTCGTTTTATGAGTCACGGGGATTCGAGCGAACCGCAGAGCGCGACAGAGCGGTCGGCGAGAGGGTGCTTTCTGAGTACGTCTATTACCGCGACCTCTGAGACGGACAATTCGGACGGGATTTGCCGGTGGTGCGAAGAATTGAAATCACCCGCTACCATAGCGCGCGTATGCAACACGTGAAGATTCCGCAGGACCGCATCGGCGTTCTCATCGGCGAGGGCGGCGCGACGATGCGCGACATCGAAGACCGGGCCGAGGTCCGCCTCGACATCGATTCTGAAACCGGCTCAGTCGAGGTCGAATCGGTCGGCGACCCCGTTCGCGGACTCAAAGGCCCGGATATCGTGCAGGCTATCGGTCGCGGTTTCTCCCCCGACGAGGCTCTTACCCTCCTTGACGACGAGATGATGCTGTTCGAGCTTATCGACATCGACGCCGCCACCAGAAACAAAAACGACCTCACACGAAAGAAGGGCCGTCTCATCGGCGAGAACGGCCGCACCCGACAGCTGATGGAAGAACTCTCTGGTGCGGCGGTCGTCATCTACGGAACCACCGTGGGAGCCATCGGCCTGCCCAAACAGGTCGAAGTCGTCAGGCGGGCCGTCGAAATGCTTCTCGACGGCGCACCCCACGGCGCGGTGTATTCGTTCCTCGAACGCAAACACAACGAACTCAAGAGTCCGGGAATGGAGTACCACCAGTTCACTGGTTGACAATCACGATTCTGCATCGTCTGCAAGCAGTCGTAACTCGATGTACGCATCGAGTTCCTCAAAGGTCGGCGCGACCGGCGCATCGGTCGTCACCCGGTTGAGCAGTGCGCCGTTGACCGTTGTAACCAGCATATCGGCCACTTGCTCGGGGTCAACCTCGCGGAACACACCCTGTTCGATTCCCGCGCGCACCACGCTTGCAACGCGCTCACGGAAGAACTCGTCCGTTTTCTCGAACTGTTCGCGGTAGGCCGGGTCGTGGGCGGCTTGTGCCCGAAGCTCCGTGAGCGCGCTCACGAACGCGCGCTGTTCGTCGGCAAGTGGTCCCGAACGCACGCCCGAAAGCGACGCTCGTAGCTGTTCGTGGGCGTCTTCGTACTCGCCAACAGTGACCTCGGATGTGAACCGTTCGAGCATGAATTCGAGGAAGTCCACGAGCAGTTCGTCCTTTCCATCGTAGTGATGATAGACGAGCGACACACTCTTGTCGAACTCCTCGCCGATGCGCGCAATCGTGA
>DASSKS010000383.1:0-3208 GCA_035690245.1 Halococcus sp.
TCGCCACAGCCGAGTGTAGGGTCGCACGTAACGGTGCGAATTTATGCTGATGGAACGGCCGTGGCAGTCGTTCGAATGTGACTACTCGGGTACGTGCGCGAGCGTCGTGATGGCTCTGGGACTGCCGGGTTTTGCCTGCTGGATGTGGTGGTCGAATTCCTTGAAACCCGCCGCCTCGAACATCCGGTCGGCCTCGCTTTCGCCGTAAAACAGCATCATCGCATCGGCCAGTTTTTCGAACAACGGGAAGTCCGGTGCGTCGGGACCGACGACCAAGACGCTGCCACCGGGTTTGACCACCCGCCGAAATTCCCGGAGGGTTGCCACGGGGTCTGGCCAGTATTCGATGGAGCCTGACGACCAGACGCCATCGAAAGCGTCGTCGCGGAAGGGAAGGCGTTCTGCATCGCCGCGATAGAATTTCACTGGTCCGTTTTTGCCGAACTTCGCATACGCCCGTTCGAGTTGGTGACTGCTCTGGTCGATTCCATGAATATCATCCGTGTGTTCGAGCAATCCTTCAGTAGCGAAACCCGTGCCACAGCCAACATCGAGAATCCGGTCGTCCCCTGCGGGGTCGAACATCGAGATGGCTTCCGTGCGCATTCGTTCGTTCCAGACGAACGGGTTGATTTCGTCGTAGATTCGAGAGAGGTACTTATAGAACAACCGCGCGCGCGCCTTGTCTTCGAGGATTCCCATTGCCCGCGATTCGACGGGTGTTGGCATAACTCTGGGGAAATACTGTCAGTCTCAAACTGCGGAAACCTCTGAGTGTAATCGTGAGTAAAGCGCCAATAGTCTGCTTCAATCGTAGACATTGCTCCGATGGCCGATTCGATGGACGAACAACACGTCAGGGTTTTCGTTTCGCTGCCAGTCAATGACCACGCGGTGGTCGCCAACGCGAAGCGAATAGTGTGGTTCACCGGTCATTTGCCGTCCGCGAAGGTAGTGTGCGACGTTCCATGTCACGTCATCGATCTTCGAGACGATTCTTTCTGCGTCTTCGGTTTCGAGGTCCTCTAGTTGGTCTACGGCCCGCGTCGAGAACTCGACTTCCGCCTTAGCCATCCATTCCGAGACGGCGTTTCATCTCCGCGAGACCCACCGTCTCGCCGCGGTCGAGTTCGTCCTCGGTCGCCTCGATGTCTCGAAGCGTTTCAGCGGAGGGGGCAGGCGCGCGAGTAGCCCACCATCCGACCGACCGCGCGCCGGTTTCTTTCCGTTCGACGAGGTCTTTCTCGCGCATTTGGTTCAGTCGATGATTGACTGCCGACCGCGAGATGGGAAGTTCATCGGCGACCTCGCGGGACGTGAGAAACGGTGCGTCAGCCCGGTCGAACACTTTGAGGATCTCCTGTTCGGATACTTCTTCGGTGAACTCCCCGGACTCTGCACGATGTCGGTTGCTCATAGAGGGCGTTCGCCCTCGATTGTCTTAACCATTGCTCACGTGGCCTATGACCAGAACAAACCGGTGCTTCGTGGCATGAAATCAGTCTAAAAGTACCACTAACACCGGAGTAAGAATGCCTACAACAAATCCCGACTCAAAGGAGAACCGCACCGCGCCACACGCCTCCCCAACCGATTCACTTCGTTCGCTCCCGCTGGTCGCTCACTCGTTCATCCCTCGCACGCCGACCCGCGCTCAGTGCTCACTTCGTTCGCACATGACCGCGAGCGCGCGCCAACCGCCCAAAAATGGATAAATTGCTAACCAGCAGTACAGTACGTCGCCACCGAAACGGTATTCGCAACTACCAAATAGGCGCTCACACAACCCCCACTGAAGAACATGGCGAGGCCAGAGGTTCTCAACCGAATCCAAGACGCCGAACGCGAGGCCGAGGAGATAATCGAGCAAGCAGAGACAGACCGCGAGGAACGCATCAAAGAGGCCGAACAAGAGGCCGAAGAAATCCGCGAGGAGGCAAAAGAGGAGGCAGATAAGTTAGAACAACAACAACTCGACGAGGCGCGAGAGCAAATCGAAACCGAGCGCGAAGAAATCCTCGAAGCGGGCGAGCAAGAGCGCGAAAACCTCGACGCACGCGCAGCAGAGCGCATGGACGACGCCGTAGAGTACGTCACAGAGCGCTTCATCGAGGAGGTCAATGCTCAGGCCTGAGCGGATGAGCCGGGTGTCGCTCACGGGCACAAAGCGCGTGCTCTCGGACACCATCGAAACCGTCCACGACCTCAACCTCGTTCACGTCACCGATTACGACGATGGGTGGGAGGGATTCGCGCCGGGCGACCCAATCGCCGGCGCGGAGGAGGCCGCAGAACGCCTCGTCACCGTGCGTTCACTTCTGTCCATCCTCGATGTCGATGAGGAGAGAGAGCGTTCCAGCGAGGCGAACGTCGAGAACGGCATGGACCGTCTCGAACGCATCCGCGAGGAGGCGAACGAACTCGACGACCGACGCGACGAACTCGAAGACGAACGCGCGGCGCTCTGTGAACGCGCCGACACGATGGAGCCAATCGCAGCACTCGGTATCGACCTCGACCTCCTCTCGGGATACGATTCGCTCGAAACACGGGTTGGCGAGGCAGACGAGAGCGCGGTCACGGAGGCACTCGACGCCACTGATGGCATCACACAGTACGAGACGTTCAGCGGGAATGGGACGGTTGCGGTCTTCGTATCCCAAGAGTCGAATGCGGACGACACCCTCGAAGACGCACTCGTCGGCATCGAGTTCGCAGCCATCGACGTACCCGATGCCGAGGGGCCTCCAGAGGAGTACATCGCCGACCTCGAAGAACGACGCGCAGAGATAGACAAAGAACTCGAAGCAATCGAATCCGACCTCGCCGAGGTCCGCAACGAACACGCGGAGTTCCTGCTCGCTACGGAAGAACACCTCGCTGTCGAGGTTCAACGCCGCGAAGCACCGCTCTCGTTTGCGACGACGAAAAACGCCTTCGTCGCCGAGGGATGGATTCCGACGGTGCGATTCGACGACCTCGTGGCGTCGCTTTCCGATGTGGTCGGCGAGCACGTCGTGGTCGAGGAACTCGAACGCGCCAGCTATGACGGCGAGGGCCGAATCGCAGAGCGCGAATCGACCCAAGTCGCCGAGGAAAGTTCGGGCGAAACAGAGACCGCCGCCGACGGTGGCGTCAGACCGGACGGCGGGACTGAAACGGCGATGAGTCAGCAGGAACCCCCGGTGGTCCAGGAAAACCCCGGATT
>DASSKS010000384.1:0-11280 GCA_035690245.1 Halococcus sp.
CGGTACAACTGCTCACATTTCCGCTACCGCAACCGCACAGCACCGCCTCCGCATCCACCGAAGCCCTCACTCGTGGTTCGAAACGGCTTCGCCGTTTCGTCACTGAGCGGGAACTTCGTTCCCGCGAGGTCGTCGGCGCATTGCGCCGACTGCCAGCGATTCCGAAGGAATCGCCCTGTCCAAAAGAGCCGAAGGCTCTTTTGAAGATCACGAAAGACGCGAAGCGTCTTTCGAACGACTACGCTCGTTCGCCCTTCATCCGCCAGGAGAGCAAGCTCTCCTGAGCCACTGCGTTCGCTCCGCGAACACAGGACGCCGAGGACCGCCTCCGTTACCGCCCCGCTACCGCACGGCAGCCGGTACAATGATGGATTGTGCGCAAAAACGGCTGGTATGGGCATCGAAGAACCCGACATCGACTCCGAACGGTTTCTCGAAGACATCGAAATGCGCATCGGGGAAATCACCTCTGTCGATGACTTTCCCAAAGCCAGAAAGGACGTGTACAAACTGGAGGTGGACTTCGGCAGCGAGACACGCCAATCCGCCGCCGGATTGACGCTGTACGAAAAAGACGAGCTACTCGGCAGACAGATCGTTGCAGTAGTCAATCTCGGAACCGTACAGATTGCGGGCTTCGAGAGTCAGTGTCTCGTGACTGGAGTTGATGGAAAAGAGGGCGTGGTTCACCTCCAACCGGAACGCGAAGTCGAAAACGGTACGCGCGTCTATTGATTACGTGAACGGTTCGTCCATCGTCTCGCGTCCGAATACGAGTTAAATGGCGGAGCAACGGCGACTGACGGCTAACGTTATCGACTCGACTGGCGTGCTTCGAGCTTTTTGACTCGCGTCGAGAGCGCGAGAAACGTCGCCAGCAGGGTCAGTACGACTGCCCCGGCGGCGAGGAGTTGGTGGGCGGGCGTGACGTGTTCGATGACCCCATTGACGATGGGCTGGACCGGAATCGTCGTATGATGGAACGTGCCAACGACCGGAATGAAGTAATCCACGATGTCGTTCAGGCCGTACCACGCGAGCGCGATGGCGACCGCCCAGACGGGAAAATCGCTGTAGCGATGGACCACGAATCCCTCAACGGTCATGGCGAGGTGACTGAAGAACAGAAACAGATACAGCCACAGCGGGGTTTCGGCGATGAACGAATCGTGGAATATCAATAGTGTGTACGGTGTCCAGTAGCCGAGTTGGAGGCACCCGAAAAACGCGAGCGCGTTCAGCCACTCGCGGGAGTGGCCGAGTTTCCAACTCGCTATCGAGAGTGCGATAAAGAGCGTCGCCACGGGACTGTCGGGGACGAACGGCCACATCACGACGGGTTCGAGGCTGAACTGAAAGCGATAGTACCAAAAGCCAAACGCCGTGCCCGCGAGGTTGATTGCAACGACGACCCACGCAAACCGCAGCCCCAAATCCTCTATCGTGCGCGGCACCGGCGCGACGTACCACGGCAGTGCCTCGCGGTCCGGTATCGAACCGTTGAAAAGTCGAGTGAGCGAACCGATACCGCCTTGTCCGGCCATTGACCGGGAGTCGGGCGGGGACGGCAAAACGATGGTGGTCTGCGGTCCTGAGCAGCGAACTCCCTCAATCGAGTGCGGCGTCGATGGCCTGTTCCAAATCCCGTCGTTGGTCCTCTCCGTGTTCGATGCCGACACTTGCTCGAATGAGTCCATCAGTTAATCCCGCTTCGAGGCGTTCTTCGCGCGGAATCGAGGCGTGGGTCATCGCCGCCGGCTGTTCGATGAGGCTCTCGACGCCGCCCAACGATTCTGCAAGCGTGAATATCTGTGTATTCGAGACGACTGCGCTCGCTTCTTCCAACGTGCCGTCGAGTTCGAAACTCACCATGCCCCCGAAATCGTCCATCTGTCGTGCAGCAAGGTCGTGTTGGGGATGCGAATCAAGACCGGGATAGTACACCTGCTCAATGGCTTCGTGCTCTGCGAGCCATTCGGCGAGCGCGCGGGCGTTCTCACAGTGGCGCTCCATTCGCACTGAGAGCGTTTTGGTTCCCCGGAGAACGAGAAAACAGCCGAACGGGCCGGGTGTCGCGCCGACTGCGTTCTGATAGAACCCGAACTCTTCGTCGAGTTCTTCGCTGTTCGTCACGAGCGCGCCGCCAATGGTATCCGAGTGCCCACCCAGATACTTCGTCAGCGAGTGCGAGACGATGTCCGCACCGTACTCAAGTGGTCGCTGGAGGTATGGCGTAGCGAAGGTATTGTCCACGGCACAGAGCGCGTCGTGTTCGTGGGCAACCTCGGAGAGGGCGGCGATGTCGACGACGTGGAGTAAGGGGTTGGTCGGCGTTTCGAGCCAGAGCAATGCTGTCTCGGGGCGCATGGCTTCTGCAACCTCGTCTGGGTTGGTCGTATCCACGAAGTCGAATTCGAGGTCGTACCCTTCGTAGACACCCGTAAAGAGGCGGTGCGTACCGCCATACACGTCGTCACCCGCAATCACATGGTCGCCCGATTCGAGGAGATTCAAAACTGTGTTGATAGACCCCATCCCGCTGGAGAACGCTCTCCCATACTCGCCGCCTTCAAGCGCCGCGAGGTTTTCCTCCAAATCGGTGCGGGTCGGATTTCCAGTCCGGGAATACTCGTAGCCACGGTCTTCACCCGGTGCATCTTGGACGTAGGTCGAGTTCGCGTGGATGGGTGTCATCAGCGCGCCCGTCGCGGGGTCTGGGTCCTGTCCGGCGTGAATCGCGCGTGTCTCGATGTGGTCTGTGTGGTCTGTGTGGTCTGTGTGGTCTGTGTGGTCTGGGTGGTCATCGTTCGGCATGGGTGGACATCGGTGGCGCGGAGTGTGACTCTTGTCGTTTGGTTTGGGGGCGGTGGCGCGCGGGAGCGCACGAAGTGCGCGACTCACGCGAGGGATGACTGAGTGAAGTGAGCGAAGCGAGCGGAACGAAGGAATCGGCTGGGGAGGGTGTGGCCTGCGGTTTTCCTTTACGTCATGATTTGCGGTCTCTGACGCAAATTCTCCGTCTCTGAGCTATCTTTTACCAGATCACTATTGGATTGGATTCTATGAGGAAATAGAAAAATCATTTGCAAGTGGTTTGAATAGCCGACTAAGTACTAAACCTGATGCTCTACCCTTCCCACTCTTCGAAATCGTCGTAGATTCCCTTCGAGAGATACCGTTCCGACGAATCGGGAAACACCGTCACCACCGAGTCATGTGGCGCGTCGAGTTCACCACCCCGAATTCGTTCTGCGACCTGCCTGGCGGCGATGCTCGCGGCACCGGAACTCGACGCCACCAGATGCCCCTCCTCGCGGGCGAGGCGCTTCAGTTCGTCTTGGGCAGCGCGGTCGCTCACCCGAATGAGTTCGTCCACCAGTTCGCGCTCGAATAATTCGTTTCTCGTCGGGTCGTTCGTCCCGATGCCTTCGGTTTTGTACTCGCCTTCTTCGACTTCCTCGCCCATGAACTCGGCGTAGCGCGACCCTTGTGGCTCGACGGCGGCGACAAACGTCTCTGGATTCTGCTCGCGGGCATAGCGTGCGATACCCATGAGCGTGCCTGCCGTGCCACAGCCGACGACGACGGCCCCGACCTCGGAAAGTGCCTCGTAGATTTCAGGGGCAGTAGTCTCGTAGTGGGCTTCAGTGTTGAGCGGGTTGGCGAACTGCTGGGGGACGAGGGCGTTTTCTTGTTCGTCTTCGAGTTCGTGGGCGCGCTCGATTGCGCCGCCCATTCCTTCGTCGGTCGATGTATTGACGATTTCCGCGCCGAACGCACGCATCAACTGTTGTTTTTCCGTGCTGAATCGTTCGGGAACCACGAAGACTGCCTGCACATCGGATTGGGTGGCGGCGAGGGCCATACCGATGCCCGTGTTTCCGGCGGTGGGTTCGATGACCGTTCCCCCGGGTTCGAGGTCGCCGCGTTCGAGCAGTTGTTCGATGATGTACTTGCCGATGCGGTCTTTGACGCTTGCGCCGGGGTTGAACGATTCGAGTTTCGCGTACACGGGAACCGATTCGGGTGCGGCGTGGATTCTCACCAACGGCGTTTCACCAATCGTCTCTGCAACTGACGCAAGCGGCTTAGTGTACTCTGTCATGTGTTTTTGTCGAATTGCGGTAGGGTCCGTGGAGTCTCACGCGAATCGGCCTTCACGACAACGAACGTTCAGCGTATCGGTTTCGTTATTGTGAATCGAACACCGTTCGAGCCACGACCATCCAACGAAGACCGTTAAGTGAGTCCGGGCGTAAAAACACACATGGCCGACGAAACCGATTTGGAGGAACTCAAACGCGGCACCGAACTCGTAAAGCGGGGATTCGCCCGGATGCAACAGGGCGGCGTCATCATGGACGTCGTGAACGCAGAGCAAGCCCGGATTGCAGAAGACGCCGGCGCAGTGGCCGTCATGGCCTTAGAGGCCGTGCCAGCAGACATCAGAAAGCGCGGCGGCGTCGCGCGGATGGCAGACCCCGCAGACATCACAGAAATCATCGAGGAGGTCTCGATTCCGGTGATGGGTAAGGCCCGCATCGGCCACACCAAAGAGGCAGAAATCCTCGAAGCCGTCGGCGTCGATATGATTGACGAATCCGAGGTGCTGACGCCAGCGGACGACGAATACCACATCGACAAGCGCGATTTCACCGCGCCCTTTGTCTGTGGCGCGCGCGATTTGGGCGAAGCACTCAGGCGAATCGGTGAGGGCGCGGCGATGATTCGTACCAAGGGCGAGGCCGGGACTGGCGACGTGAACCAAGCAGTGTTCCACCAGCGCAATATCCGTGGCGCGATTCGCAAATTGGAGGGAATGACCCACGAGGAACGCGAAGCCTACGCCCGCGAAATCGAGGCTCCCGCAGAGTTGGTCCATGAAACCGCAGACGTCGGCCGACTTCCGGTGGTGAACTTCGCTGCTGGTGGCATTGCGACTCCCGCAGACGCCGCACTGATGATGCACCACAACTGCGACGGGATTTTCGTCGGTTCGGGTATCTTCGGGGCCGAGAATCCAGAAGCGATGGGCGAGGCAATCGTGGAGGCCACCAATAGCTGGGACGACCCCGAGAAACTCGCTCGCATCGCCACGAACACCGGCAAGGGGATGAAGGGCGACGCGAACGCAGACCTCCCCGAAGAAGAGATGTTGCAGGGCCGCGGCGTCTGAGTTTTCGACGAAACTGAGAATTATTTTGTCAACGTAATTACTCTCAGGCAGTTTCGCGCGCCGGAAGGAACGCATAGCAGACGGCGGCAATGGCGGTGAGCACAGCAAGAGCGACGAACGCCTCGCCGGCCAACCCCCTATCGAAGAGAATGCCGACGAAAGTCGAAGCCGTCGAACCGAGCAGGAAATAGCCCGTTCTGAGGAAGCCCCATGCCGTTCCCTGTACTGAATCGGGGAGCACGGCGACGATGTAGGCGTTGTTGACGGGCGCGGCCGCAAGCCGGATGCCGAGCAGCACGCTCAAAATTCCGAGTGGAACGAGTCCCCCAACGAATGGCAACGCGAGCAGCGGAAACACCCCAAAAACGGCGGTCGTCAACAGCACCATCCGGTCGCCGTAGTAATCGGCAAGACCTCCTGCGACGGACTGGGAGACAGCCCCGGAGATGAAAAACAGCGCGAATAGCACGGCAGCGACCTCCTGACTGATGCCCTTTATCGTGATGAGGTACACCGGCAAGAACGCGGTCAGACCCTGAAGCACGAACAACATGAGCGTGACGGCACTCGACGCGACGACGACCGCACGCCGCGAGACAGCCGTCCTCAACGCGCCGAGCAGTCTCCGCGCCGAATAGCGCTCGCCCGGCCCGCCGGCGAGCGTAAACTGGGGGATGGCCCGCCACGCACCGACAGCGACGACGAGAAAGGGTGCGATAAGCAGGAGTACGGTGGTTTGCCAGCCGAGCGAGTCCACGAGCAGGCTCGCAGCTAGCGGGAACGCCGCCGAACCCACACTCCCCGCCGCGAGCGTGAGACCGAAAGCGGCCCCGTCGCTCTCGAAGGTGTTCGAAAGCGCCGTCCCACGCGCCGGGCCATACAAGCCAGTGCCGAGACCGAACACCCCACAGCCGACCATAAATAACCAGAACGACGGCGCAAGACCGACCACGACGACGCTTGCTGCTGCGACGGCGAGACTCGCGGTGAGGAGACTCCGCTCGCCGAGGCGGTCGACCAGCACTCCAGCCGGGAACTGCATTACCGCATAGCCGGCCCAGATGACCGTGATGGCAAGCCCGGCAGTCGCGTTGCTCACATCGAAAAACGCCTTGATTTGGGGGAGGATTGCAGGAAAGAGATAGCGCCCGCCGAGGATGGCCAGCCAGCCGGCAGCCACGACCAGCAGCGTCCAGCCGCGCCCATCGCCGTGGAGCGACCGACTCGTCCTCATGAGACGACGTTTGAGCGAGTCGAAGGACGTCTGCATTCATCGATTGTGCGGGAGAGTGCCGTATGAACGTGGTGATTCGCCACTTTTTTAGCCGAAGTGGCGCGAAATCGCGGAGTGATTTTCCTCATGAGCAAATCGAAATTTCCTGACTCTCACAGATTCCGTTCTGCAATGATTGGTGAATCGAGATTCGTTTCGACAGTGGAAACGCTCCACGAATTTGCCCGCTCACGAACGGTACTTCGCGCCGTTCGAACGCCCTCGACTGTCATCCGCTAGACCGCCCCGCTACCGCACCGCAACCGCTGTCCATCACTCACGGAGACGGATGAAACGCGCGCTCGAAACGTCTCAATCGGTTCGCAGGATGACCTGCGTGAACTCCTCGCACCCGCAGTTAGCACAGTTTTCCTCTGGCCCGATGCCGGGCGACAGTCGTTCACCGTTGGCCGTTTTCGATACGGTGTACAGGGTATGACAGTCCGTACACCGTACTGTTCGACTCCCATTCCTGCTCTCGGGTTCTGTTTTAGGTGCTGACATTTTTGGGATAGCAAGGGTGGACGAGAGTGCAACACAGATGGGACGAATGCGACGAAACCAGCCAAACCAACGAAAACTACCCGATTGCTCTCTCGTTTCCTCTGCCATATCTGGGAGTAGTAGCATGAAAACCGTGGTGCATGAACTATCAAGTCTATCGGAACGCTGAACTGAGTGCGTCGTCGGCTCAGGGATACGGATGGAACTCGCGGTCGAGTCGTGGCTCGAACCCCAACTCGTGGGGAATCGTGTGAGCGCGCTCGCCGAAGTACGCCTCGCCAGTAAAAAGCGGCTGGGCCGCCGGCACGAGCACGCGCACGGCTTCGAAGCCGAGATGCTCGACATCCCGTGGAGTCAGCCGCGCACCGTAGGCATCGACGCCGGCGTCCGTCACCCGCGTGAGGAGCGCATCGAGTTCGTCCGCTCCACTCGGTGGCTCACTCGGGCCGACGCTTTCGGCTGGAATTCGACGGTCCACATCGAAGAACTCGCCCGCGACACCGGGTGAATCGGCGTATTGACCGAGTGCGCCTTCTGCGGCATCGGCCCCTTCAGGACTCATCGCCCGCAGTTCCATCCAACTCTGAAGCGCCTCCGTGAGCGCAGACCGTGCCGCCGTGTGCGGCTCGAAATTCGCTGCCGACCCGACCGCAAACCGCGGCCATTCCTCGCGGTGGACCGCAACCGCGACGACCGGTACGTCGATGTCCTGTGTGAGTAACACGGGCGTCACCGTCAGCCCTTCAGAGCGCGCCCGCCGGGAAAGCACCGAGAATTCCTCGTCTTCGACGGCCAACCCGAGCGGTTCGAACGTCGAATACCACGATACCATCGCCGCATCGCGCTCGATTATCTCGTACAACCCAGAACACAGTGCCTCGGCCCCAGAACTCCCGAGACCCAACCCAGTCGTAATCGACGGCCCATACCGATGCTCGGGTGGCGGAAACTGAACGAACTCCGCCGGTAATCGAACCGACTCGCCACTCGAAAGATGCTCGCCGGCGACCCACGGAATCGCCTCTTCGGTATCGATTTCGACATCGTTTGGCAGCACGAACGCCGATGGTGAAATCGCTCCATCGAGGGCTGTCGCCGGTTCGTGGGCGAAGTTCTCGGTTCGATAGACGCCAGCGCTGTATCGTTCGAGCGCCTCGCCGAGTGCCTTCATGAACGCTCGGTCCCAGCCTGCGGCGACGCCTGCGGCCTCGGTCGCGGCGCTCACGTTGCTGAATCCCCCTGTATCGCCGATTCGTGCGAGGTAGTACGGCGCGGGAAACGACGCGATTTCGCCGACTTCACGAACGATACCGATACGTCTATCGAACGCGCGTTCTGCGCGTCCGAGCGCATCGTCGAGGTCGCGTTTTTCGTACTCGCGCACGAGTGTTCGGTCGCGTTCGGTCGCACACGCACAGTTCGGCACCGGTAGAAGTCTGCGTTCTGCGTGTGGTAGCTCGATGACGCCCCCCACGATGCTCGATTCCTCGCCCGCACACAACTGGCGTGCCTCATAGCCCGCCATCGCACCAGCAAGCCGGGCAGTCGCGGCGTCAGTCTCCGATTCGTCTTTGACGAATCCGTTCGCTTCGACGCGGGCGCACAGACACGCATAACAAGCCGTCTCGGGACCGAACCCCGTGATGGCTGCCTCACAGACGGCTTTTCCGCCGACACCCCCGAGTTCGACCGCGAGCCACGGTGTGTCGCTCTCTGTGGCGAGTTCGTTTGCGCGCTCGAAAACGGCGGCTCCTGTCGTGTCAATCACGACTGCGAGCGAGACCGATTCGATTGTCTCGACGCCGATTTGTTCTACAGAATCATCATCGAGTGCTGTGCGAACGGCTTCAAAAGCGGGTCCCGAACCGACGATGCCGACGTTCATGTCCGGACCACGCACCCCACGAGAAAAGCCCTCGGCATTCTCCTCTCGGTCATGGACAGGCGACTGACGAGTTCATCAGCAAGGAGATCGATGCGAGTGCTCGTATCAAAAGCCAAGACTCACTCCACGCTCGTTTCGCGCAGACGGACACCTTTGCCCGCGAGATGGCGGAGCTGTCGTCTGGCGAAGTCCTCCTCGCGGGTGCCGCGCGTGGCGAGCACATACACTCGTGAGTTCCCCGCTGGGCGCATCGTGCGTCCGGCGCGCTGTGCGCCTTGTCGGCGCGACCCACCGAGTCCAGACGCGATGATAGCCACCTCCGCGTTCGGCAGGTCGATACCCTCGTCGCCCACCCGCGAGACGAGTAGCCTATCGCGTTCATCCCGCCGGAACTCCTCGAACAACCGCTCGCGCTCTGCATAGCGTGTCTCACCGCTGATGAACGGAATGTCGAGCGATTCTGCGTACTCTCGGCCCTGTTCGAGCCACTCGACGAATATGAGTGCTTTCGCGCCAGTGTGCTCAGAGAGTAACGAGCGCACGACATCGAGTTTTGCGGGATTCGTCCCGGCGGCCTGTCGGCGTTCGTAACCCTCGGCGCTCGCGTATTCGTTGCGGTCGAGTTCCGACCTCCACGGCACGTACCGGAGTTCGATTTCGGGTTCAGCGACGAACCCCGCCTCGAACAGTTTCGCCCAGTCAGTACCGATAGGCGGGCCGATGAGCGTGAAAATCTCTGATTCCTTGTCGTCCTCTCGAATTGGTGTTGCCGACAGTCCGAGGCGAAACTTCGACTGGAGGTCGGCACTCCGGCGGAACACCCGACTCGGGATGTGGTGTACTTCGTCGTACACGATGAGTCCCCAGCGGCGCTCATCGAACAGCATTCGGTGGCGGTCCATGCCGGCAGTCTGGTAGGTGGCTATCGTCACCGGGCGAATCTCCTTTGCGCCGCCGTGGTACTCGCCAATCTGTTCTGGCGCGAGGTCAGTATGCGTGAGCAGTTGTTCGCGCCACTGGCCCGCGAGTTCGCGGCTCGGGGCGAGTATGAGCGTTTCACCGCCGATTTCTGTCATCGCGCCGATGGCGGTGATTGTTTTGCCGCTTCCGGGTGGCCCTACCAGAACGCCGGCCCCCGAATCGAGAAATCGGTCGAGCCAATCCGCTTGGTACTCTCGAAGGTCAATTGTGAGTTCGATATCGAGGGTCGCGCCCTTGTCCAACTCGCGCTGGTCCTGTACGGGATAGCCTGCCTCGTAGAGGATGCGCTTTATCTCGCCCTCTTTGCCTTCGACCACCCAGCTCTCGGTATCGGAAATCGGCCCGTGGAGGTGGTCCGCATCGAGTTTCTGGCGCGCGACGTTGCCCATGAGTTCGGGACTTTCGGCCTCCAGCACGGTGTATCCATCTGCGTGCGTTGTGAGAGCAAACCTCCGCGCACGAGTCCACTGTCGTTCGACCCACTGTTCCAATTCGGGTGCTGGTTCGGGCAGGACATCGCGCATCGTCCCGATGAGTCCGTCGATGTGGTCATACGGTGCCCACCACACGTCTTCTTCACGAATCTCGTAGATATATGCCTCCGAGGACGAATCCACGAGGTGGGCGAACTGGGTGAGTTGGGCGCGGGTGAACTGTTCTGGGTGTTCGACAACGAGTTCCCGGCGCTCTGGAAAGACGATGATGTGTTCTCTGTCCACGAACTCGGCGAATTCGCGCGGATACCACACGACGGGGTCGTCGCTTACGTCCATGCGTTCGAGTTTTTCTGACTCGGCCAGTCCGTCGAGTGCGTCGCTCACTGCTGCCTGTGAGTTCCCGAGGACGCGCGCCACCTGACTCGCCGTCGCCACCGGTCGTTGTAGTTCTTCGAGCGCAGCCCGAAACTCTGCCACAGAGAGGGAAGTCTCGTCCGTTAGCGCTGGTTCATCCGGCTGGTCGTTCGCGTTCGTCACTACTCGAAAACTGCACCGCCCACGACAAACGACTTGCGTCTCGTCCGGTTGCGGGCGAGTCGTGGTCTGGCCTACAAGACGACCAATGGAGAATATGATAGTCAGTTATCAGAATTGTTGGTGTTCTTCGCAAAATCAGGTATATCGGACTCATCTAATCTCTTTTTTAATTCGGCAATGGCAATTGGAAGCTCCGAGAGAATATCCTCGGCATAGTCTTCGATCCCATTTATGTCAATTTCTTCTCCACCGATACTAGCTTCAGCAACAGCTCGAAACGTCTTGTTAGCGGATTTGAGTTCGTCGTATAGATGTGTCAGAATCTCCACTTCGGCGTCTGAAAGAGAGACGATTTTGTTAACATTTGAGTCATAAACCTCTGTGGACATGGACGCAGCCCGGTGAAGCTCAAACTCCACTCCTTCGCTTCCGGATAGATTTTGTAGTCTTTTCGTGTATCTCACTAGCCCTACTAATTCAGCCAGTA
>DASSKS010000385.1:0-4179 GCA_035690245.1 Halococcus sp.
ACATCGCTTCGTAAAAATTCTCGTGGGCGTCCTGCCAGTCGAGACCCGAGACTGGGTGTTCGCGGCGTGTCAGGCTCTCCATCAACCCGACAAACGCGGCCTGAAAGGAAATCGCATCTCTCACCGTTGGCTGGCCCGCAATCGGTCGAAACTCGATGCGGGCATTGGCCGCAGATTTGCTTGCACCCTCGAAAACCGGACGAACCCATCGCCAGTAGGTTCCGTGTTTCACTCGAAACGTGGCAAATTCGTCGTCGAACCGGCTCGATTCCTCGACCGGCATCGGTACGATGGACGCATCGGCGGCGATCCTATCGGCTGCCTGTTCGGTCGAATCGAGGTCGTGAGGGAATCTGACCTTTCCCATACCGCCATCGGGATTGAGTATCGCCTCGAACACATGAATCCGGTTGCTCATCCAGCTATCCGCCAAAATCCGTTCGGCGGGTACGTCGTCGTAGAGGTCCGGCGGGAAAAACGGTGAGTTGACACCGAGGGCAAGGAGCGGACCGGCGATGCGCAGCGCATAGGTGAAGTATTCAGGGAGGTCTGCGGCGTGGGGAATCTGATAATGGGGCTGAATCGAGGTAATCAGACTTTCTGGCATCACCGTATTCGCCGACAGCGAAACATGGGGTGCGTCGATATTCATGCCAACTGAATCCGCACCGGCGGTGTTCGCCATCGCGTGATACCGAACCGAATCGCTCATATTCGAGGCGATTCGCACGCCGCGGTCGGTGACACTCCCAGAGAGATACTCACGGGCGGGTTCGCCTTCTGGGGGGATGGTCCACATCCCGTCACTGACCAACCTGAGGTCTGTAGACGCCACACACTCAAGCGCGGTCTGGAGGCGGGCGTTCACCTCTGCTTCCTGTGCGCGCAGCCCGTAGGGATTCAGTGGTTGGGGACTGGTGCGCATCTCTGCGTTGTGCAGGCCGAGTTCTTTCTCGAAACCGATGTATTCGAGCAGGCGACGCGGAACGCGCGCGAGGGTACTGGTTTCCCTATCTACTCCATAAAATTCGTATTCGAGACCGATGATGGCCTGCGGATTGTCGAAGGTTCCGGCATCGAGTTCGCGCTTGATGACCTCGGCGTCTTCCTCGGCGCGCGCGTGAAACTCCTCGGCATCGACGGCGAGTACGTCCTCGACCCGCGCCGCGAGGTCCGACCCAGACATATGCGGCCATGTGCGAGCGACCGTCTAAAACCTCCCGACTGGCCGGCGTCTCGACAAGGGATGAACTAAGCGAAGTGAACGAAAAAAGGCGTTACATATAGCCGAGGTCGCGCAGGCGCTCCATCAGGTCTTCTTTGTCTTGGGCGCGTCCGGCGCGTTCGGTCGTTCCCTCCAAATCCTGCAACCACGCGGGTTCGTCGTCGGATTTTTTGGTGCTCACCTCGCTCCCGAGCGACCGAAAGCCCTCCCAGTATTTCGGACTCACGGGAATATCCGCTTGCGTGAGTCCGTCGGGGAGGTCGTCTGCGCTCTGGGGTACATAGCCCTCCTCGGGGAATCCTTCGACTGTTTCGGGCACGACGAAGTGCCAAAAGGCCTCCCAAACGTCTGCCTCCTCGAACTGAAGAATCGGCTGAATCCGGTCGTGTGGCGGGTAGATATCCGGGTTGTGGCGCGGACTGAAGAAGGTCTCGTCGGCGCGGGCTTCCTGTTCGTCCCAGCGAATCCCCGACAGGATGCCGTCGACATCGTACTCCTCTAGGGAGTCGTTCAGCGCGACCGTTTTGAGCAGGTGGTTGCCGACATACGTATCGAGGAGGAACGGGAACGTATCTTCTTCGTATTCGAGGATGTTGCTGACGTGGTGGCGGTTGTGTTCTGAGAGGTCCGCGATGTCGATGTCGTCGCCGGGTTCGAGTCCGTGTTCTTCGACGTACGCGCCGATGTTATCGTTTCGGGCGTATATCACCTCTAAGTCCCACTCATCGGCCCACTTCTCGACGAATTCGTGAATCGCATCGAAGTGCTGGTAGTGGTCGATGAAGATGGCCGGTGGCGTTTCGAGGTCATACCGTTCGGCGACCTCCTTGATGAAATACAGGACGAGCGTCGAGTCCTTTCCGCCTGTCCACATCACCGCGGGGTTTTCGTACTGTTCGAGACCGCGTTTGGTGACCTCGATTGCCTTCTCGATTTTGTCCTCGATGGTCGGGTAATCCTCTGGGTTCTTTCCCTCGCCGTCGGTGTAATCGACATCGAGGTACTCGGGGAATGCGACTGCCATGACGTAATGAGATATAATTAGCGAGGTAAAAGGTGTTTTGGCTTCGTCGCAGAATGGTACGCTGGCGCATACCGCGGCTTGCCGGATATAGTTCATGTAGTCTCATTTCACGACACAACTGAAGTAACTACCATAGCAAAGTCCGTAATCCTGCCTCTCAGACGAACGCTTGCGGATGCGAATGTCAATTGCTTCTGTACCAGCAGAAACAACCTGCAATACTTCACCTTTTTATTCGTTCGTGACAGGCCCTGTTGATACGATTCGAGCACGTCAGAACGTGTTCGCGTAGAGGTCGTAGTCCGTGACCCGCGTCGCATCCTGTGTGCTATAGGCCAAAAATTCGAGCGAACTCTGCCATGATTCGCCGGGTGGCAGCTGGTCGAGATAGTCGATACCATCGCCTAGCACTACGCCATCGCCATCGTAGAACACGCAGAACGCAGAGGGGGAGACAGGATTGTTTGAGACGTTCTCGATTCTAAAGGACAACACTGGCTCCTCTCCGGTTTGGAGGTTCTGCTCGACAATGTTTAGTGAATCGGGGACGCCGAGTTCCGTTTGGAACGTCTCGGTGCTCGTGACTTCGATTGTGCCGCGTGCGGGCTGTTCATCGCCGAAGTACGGCTCGTGGATTTCCCAGCGCGTCCCGGAGGGTAAGAAGACGATGCTCGCGGTCGTGGTTTCGAGAATCGAATCCGCGTCGTCATAAAAGGATACACGCACCTCCGGTAGTCGGAGGGTGGCACTACCAGTGTTCTCGACGAGTCCCGTCATGTATATATCGGTGAAATATTCGCCTTCCTCGACAACGAGTTCAGTCTCGGTGACAGTGGTGGTCCCTGCGCCACCGCCGCCGGAGGGCGTGACTGTGGCGGCTTCCGTGACTGGTTGTCCGGTAACGGTCGCCGTGGTCCCCGCTTCGGTTCTCGGTTGCTCGGTTATACTCGTTGTAGTCGCAGTCGGTTCGCTACTGCCTTCGGTCGGCGTCGGACTTCCGGTCGCTCTGTTATCCTGTCCGCCGTTTCCGGTAGTGCCACCGGCCCCACCATTGCCTGTGGTCCCACTGTCATTGCCGCCACCACCTCCACCACTACACCCTGCAAAGATTGCGGTCGTTGCACATCCGATTGCTGCTAAATACTTCCGTCGATTCATCAATGCTAAAGATAACTCGGGTTGTTATAATTGTTTTCCTGAAAATCAGTCTCTCCCCTGCGAAACGAGGACTTGGAAGTCTGGAAAGACATAATAGTACTGGAAAATACGCTCACAATTCTGTCGGCGAGCCTTTATCAACGGTCGTTGTGGCTGCGGTTAGCATGGAAAAGCGCGAGACTGAAATATAGGAGATTACTGCGAAAGTGGACAGGGAACTGGGTGGCGTATCGACAAATGGACGGACGAGCATGACACGACGTTTTCAGAAATGACGCACCGGATACCAGTTGCTGGAATAAATCACTATTCGGAAGCCGAGGTTAGCGGTTCGTTGCCCGATACTCGCCGTACTGGGTGCCAATTCCGAGACAAATCAGGCCGAAGACGACCATCGCCGGCAGCACCATCATCAACACGATGTTCGTGGCCATCACTCCTGAACCGAGCAGGCCACCGATAGCAATGACAATGAGCACGATGAACGCAATGGCCGTCTTCGTCGTATCGAGCGCCATACGCTAGCTACGAGTGGAGCAAAATAAGCCGCTTTCGAAACGGCCTGCTTACCACGGAGCGAAGTCGGGGTCTACCTGTCGTTCTTCCCGACCGATGGCGTCGATTGTCTCGATGTCGTCGCTGTCGAGGTCGATACTGTGCGATTCCCAGTTGCCGCGGATGTGGTCTTCGCCTGTAGCCTTTGGAATCGCCGTAATTCCCTTCTCGCGGAGCCACGCAAGACTGACCTGTGCTTCGCTCGCGTCGTGTTTTT
>DASSKS010000386.1:0-4254 GCA_035690245.1 Halococcus sp.
CGCTGGTGAGCTTCGTTACGAGTTCTGCGACCGTCACGTCGGGGCGAATCGTTGCGGGCTGTGTGTCCATGATTTCACCGACCGAAAACCGTTTGAGCGGGTCGACTTCGTACTCCTGATAGATTTCGACGCCCCGCCGGGTGAGTTCTTCGGTCATGAGGCTGTTTCTGAGATACAGCGACGCCACGCCGTCTGCGACCACGGCCACGAGAAACACTGGTAATATGGCCTCGTACTGTTGGGTCACCTCGACCGCAAAGAGCACGAGCGCGAACGTCGCGCGCCCGGCAACGCCAAAGAGCGTTCCCAACCCAGCGAGTGCGAACAGTCCAACAGGAACCGTCACACCGGGAACGACCGCGTTCACGACGAACGCAAAGACGCTCCCGATGCCGGCCCCGATGACGAACATCGGCGCGAGAAAGCCTCCTGACGTTCGTGTCCCGAGCGTCACCGAGACGCCGACAGCCTTGCCGACGATGATGAGGACCAACAGGCCAATGGGGAGTTCGTTCTGGAGTATCTCGCTGGTGACGAAATAGCCGACACCGAGTATTCGGGGAACCAGTAGTCCCATTACGCCGAGTATCAGCCCGCCGATAGCAGGAAGAAGGACGTTCCCGACCGGAAATTTGTGGAATAAGTCTTCGATGCGGAAATAGCCGCGTTTGAATACAACTGTACCGAGTCCTAAAACCACGCCGAGAGCCAGCAGGTAGGGTAAAATCGGGAGTAACTGATAGCCCAAATCACACTGGGCCGCCGGACCGGCACACATCTGAATCAGTGGCTCGGTGCCGATGAGTTGGCGGCGGACGGCCGTTGCGATGACGCTTGCGATACTCAACGGGATGAACGACCGCATCCGAAACTCGAACAACAGGAGTTCGATGGCGATCAAAACGCCGGCGATGGGCGTGTTGAACGTCGCCGCCATCCCCGCCGCGGCCCCACACGCCAGCAGGATTTTGCGTTCTGCCACCGTCGTTGAAATGTACTGGCCGATGACTGACCCCATTGACCCTCCAGTTTGGATGATGGGTCCCTCAACACCGAAGGGTGCGCCCGTCCCGATGGCGATGGCCGCAGAAATCGGCTTGAGAATCATGACCCGCGGTTCGACCTGACTGTCGTTGTCCCAGACGGCCTCCATCGCCTCCGGGATGCCGTGGCCGCGGATGCGCGGCGAGCCGTATTTCGCCATCAACCCGACTACAAGCCCGCCAAAGGCCGGAACCAACGGAATCCATATCGGCAGCCCCGTATTCGGCGGCGTGATGAATTCGGCGGAGATGCGACGGTAGAAGAAGATATTCACCAAAAATCCGATGAGTCGGTAGATGAGAAACGCGATGATACCGGCAAGCACCCCGATAACGCCGGCGAGGACCGCCATCATTCCGAGCCGATAGCTCGACTCGGGACCGATTGGCGAGCGCTCGTCACCCGTGTCCTCGAACGAGACAGTGCCCGATGACCCTGCGTGTTCCGCCATCTCTTTTCGAGTTATCCCCGTCGCTGCCTCTTCACCTTTGGTATTTCAGCCAGACCCGGCGCGTCGGTAATCGATGAACTGGACCTCAACGGTGACGTTTCGGTTCGTATCGGCGGCGATATGTTTCAGGAGTCGCTCCGGTAATTTCGGGTACTGCTTCCCGGCGGTTCGAGCCACGACGACGGTGACGGACCCTTCCGTTCCGAACAGCCCCGCAGCACCGTATTCGGTCTGGGCCGATGCGAGTTCGAGACCCGAATAGTCGGATTCTGAGAGCACTTCGTTGACGTTGTGGTTGACCGTCTGGTCGAACAGGAAGTACTGGTAGGTGCTGAAAAACACCGCGACCACGATGACGACGACCACGACGGCCACCACCGCAGAGGCGACCGTCCGCGGGGTGAGCGAGAGGCTTTCAGAGAAGCCCCCGAGGTTAGCGGGTCGGTAGCCGAAGACGACGAGCGAAATGAGGGCGGTCAGATTGATGAACACGACGTTGACGACGAGCAACGCGAACGCGCCGAGTGCCAACTGTGGCTCGGTCCAGACGAGTGCGATGCCCACCGCGGCAGCGGCGGGGACGATTGCCGCGGCCACCGCGACGCCGGCAATCGCCACCGGGAGGTCAGTCGAGAGCGCGAGCGCGCCCGCCGCCCCGGCGACGATGGCGATGACGAGCGTGAGCAACACCGGCGTCGAAAATCCCGCGACTGTCGCAATCTGACCGACATCGAGCGTGGGCGGCACGACATAGCCCCACCGAAAGACGAACGCCGCACCGGCGGCACTGGCGATGGCGACGACCAGTCCGAGGAGCTGTGACCGGAGGCTTTTCGCCGCTGATTCTATGTCGTCGCTCACGATGCCGACGCTCGGTGAGAGTGAGGAACCGGTGAGGGGCGATACCACCATCGAGCCGACGATGACGATGGCCGAGTTGAGCAAGAGACCGGCGGTAGCGAGCACCGCACTCAGTGCGCCGAAGACCACGAACATCGGTAGCTCGGGCGTGAGTTCTTGGGCTTTGGTCCGCAATTCGGCGTGTGAGAGACCGACTTCGTCCTCTGGACCCTGCGTGTAGCGTCCTTCCAACTCGTCGAAATGCGGCGTCGTGGCGGTCTCGATTTGGGTAACGATAGTAAAGGCATCCTCAGCGAGACCCGCCTCCGAGAGGTCATCGAGCATCTCCTCGACCGCACCTGCGGGCGTTGGAAAGTAGACGATAGAAGCGTCGTTGCCCGCCGCCTCGTCGGCGATGACGTAATCCGCGTTCGCCTCGTCGAGCGCATCGAGTACACCCTCTCTGGAGTCGTCGGCGACGCGAATCTGTATGAGCCGCATGGCGGAGACGACGACAGGCGAACGGATAAATGAAGATGATATCCGGTCGTCCGTTCTCTTTCCGCGCAAACGCGGACGGTTATGAGGGGCACAATCGTAGACGCAGACGATTCATGGTTCGGGACGACATCAGCCAGACCATCACCGTCGGGATTCACTTCGTGGTTCTCGGTCTCCTCACGTGGGCAACCGCAAGCCCGTTTCTCTTTCCGAGTCTTGGACCCTCTGCGTATCTCCTCGCCGCAGGAGAGGGAGAAAGCGAACGCGCCAGCGCTCCCTACCATGTGATCGGCGGCCACCTCGTCGCCGTTATCTCTGGATTCATCGCCTTTCACCTGCTCGCGCCGAACGTCGTCATCACTAACGTTTTGAGCGCGAGTTCTCCCGCTTCTTCGGTGACGCTCCTCCGACTGGCCGCGAGCAGCGTCGCCGCCATGATGGGAACCACGTTCTTCATGCTCGTGACGGATACGAACCATCCCGCCGCCTGCGCGACGACGCTCATCGTTTCACTCGGCGTGCTCTCGTCGCTCTCCGAGGTGGCGTACATCATGCTCGCCGTCGTCGTACTGGTTGCCATAAACGGGGCCGTTTATCCAGCGATGAAGAAGTTACATCTCGAACCGGAAGAACCGCGCTGAGAACGTATTTTCGTTAGCGAACGTCCTCCGAGAGTTCGCTCTCTCTGAGGATGAACGGGCCGATGGCGAGCGTCCGTTTCGCCACCGTGAGCACCCGGAGGAGGTATGCGAGCAACAACGCAAACGGGGTGAGCGTGAGCACGAATATAAAACTCACGACCAAGAGCGCGGTGTCGAGACCGCCCGTGGTGCTGGATAGCACCATCGGGTCGAACGAGAGCATCATGTACGCAGAGAGCGCCAGCGCGGGCATGGCGCTGTAGAGAATCGCGCGCGCGAGGTTCACCGATTCTCCCTGAAAGTACAGCGTTTTGAAGTGTTCGCGCGCCGGGCCGAAAAACCGCAGCATCTGTAGGATGTCGCTCAGCGCTTCGTCGGTTTCGTCGGTTATCGAATCGCCGTAGTCATACCGGAGTTTGCGGGCGGCGGCGATTTTCCACGAGTAGTTGTAGTCCAACACCGGAGAGAGCACCCCGAACGAGCCGAACGCCCTGCCCTCCAAATCGTCTGCGACTTGCTCGCTGTGTTCGACAACACCCTCTGCGTAGCTCGCAATCGGTTCCGCTGCATCGTCCGGGTTGTCGCCCTCGGTCGCCACATCCGCGAGCGTGTTCGCTTTCGCCTCGACGGCCTCGACAAGCGCTCGAAGGAACGCAGACGGGTCGGAGGGGCTAGGACCAATTTCGGAGGCGTCCTCGACATCCTCGCGGAAGTCGATTGCCCCCTGCATCCGGTCGCGCTGGTCGCCGAGCGGGCCGAGTTCCTGTGAAAGCACGT
>DASSKS010000387.1:0-5404 GCA_035690245.1 Halococcus sp.
TTGGGTTAGCGGAGGATGAAGAAGAACTATCATGGCGGTATAAAACCGCCCTTGCGCCTAATACGTTCAAGCGTCATGATGGGTATGCCGAGATTGACGGAAAATACTACACGCAGACGCTGGTAGTGCGCGACTGGCCCGCAAACCCCGCCCACGGATTTTTCGACAAGATAGTGTCGCTCTCGATGCCGAAAGTGAGCATCACTATTTCGACGCATCTCGTGGGAGAAGACGAGCGGGAAGCCCAACGCAAGCTCTCTGGGACGGCCGATTCGCTCAGACAGCGTGTGCGGAGTCTGGCACGTAAAGAGTACGTCCCGGATTATTTCGTCAACGATGCAGTCGAGGAGTATGCCGATGTGAAGCGGACGCAGAATACCGTCTCAGCGTCCGATTACAGCCTTTACACATCGGATACATATATCGAAGTTCGCGCACCGACCACGAAGAAGCTCGGCAAAGCAGTCAGGAAAATCCAGTCGAAGATGCAGGACGTGTCGGCGGATGCGAAACCGCTGAAACACCACCCAAAAAAGGGGTATCAGACGGCCGCGCCCGCGTGCAAGAACTATGTCGGTGGGAAGACGAAAATGACCGGCGACGGGCTTGCTCGGCTCATGCCGTGGACCGCCCAAAATCTCATCGAACCCGGCGGCATCAATCTCGGCACCAATGAAGACACGGGCGACCCCATCATCCTTGACCTGCAAAACCGCGAGACAGGCTTTAACGTCGGTGTTTGGGGGACAATCGGTGCTGGCAAGACGACGACGGTGACGCGGTTGCTCATGCGGTTGAAGATGAAGAACCCCGAAATGCCGCTGGTCATCATTGACCCGAAGCAGGAGTTTGCGGGTCTGACGTGGCTGTTCGACGGCCAGACGGTAAAAATCGGGTCGGATACGGGTATCAACCCGCTCCAGATTGAGGAAACACCACCGAAGAAACTGGACGACGGCGATGAAGACGAAGGGCCGTATCGGAACGCGATTCGCCGGGCAATGGACTTCGTGCGGAGTTTCTACGAGTATCAGGGCCTCCCCTTTGAGGATGTGCAGGATACGTGGCGAGAAGCAATCAAGGAAGCGTACAGCCGTCGGGGGATTAAGAAGAACCCAGAGACCCACAGCAACGACAGCCCAACGCTCAAAGACGACGTATTCCCGATTCTTCTGGAGATGCTAAATTCACCTGAAAACTTCGTCCATGACGGAGCTAGCGACGTTGATATATCTGTTGACGGGATGCAAAAGAGAGCGGACAAAATCATCCACGAGCACACGGGAGCGCTTCAGGAAGGCGGCGAATTTGAACATCTGTCGATGGAGACGAGTATCGACCTCAAAAACATCGACGTACTGTATCTCGACTTACAGAACTACGAGAACGAAACGACAGCCGGTCTCATGATGGGGCCACTGCTTACCTCGGTTCTAGAGCAGGCCAAAGAGATTGACGAGCCGATGGCGCTAGCGATGGACGAATTTCACTATATGCTCGCCAATTCGTCGTCGTTGGAAACGTTGAAACAAGCGTACAGACATTCCCGACATTCGGACCTCTCGATGATTACGGCCACCCAGAGCGTCGAGGAGTTCTTTACTCAGAATGACGAGGGAGAGCGCCAACTAACGAACAACGCGAGTCAGTTGACGAAATTGATGTCGGTCAAGATTTGGCATTATCTTGAAGGGATGAATGACGAGTGGGCGAGCGAATTCGACATAACTGAGGCTGAAAAAGAGCGCGTCAAGAATGCAAATAAGGGCGACCCGACAGCCCAAGCGTTGTTGCAGTTGCAGGGAGGCGAGAGCTACCGCCTTTCGGTGGATTTCTCGGACCAACTGACGCCGCGCGAGTTTGCGATGAATCAGTATGATGCAAGCGAAGACGAGACGGACCCGCTCGTATATCTCTCAGAGTATAGTGACCGCAAAGGCCGGGATGTGACCGAGTGGACGTGGGAAGAAATGAGTTATCGGGATCACCCCCTAGCTGACGACGGAGAACAGACCCGTTCCGAGGAGGGTGTCGAACTCGCGGATGGGACGGTCGTAACGAGCGACGTGGCGGATGTTGAGACGCCCCCGACCCCAACGGCCGAAACGGACAGTAGCGAGCAACCATCCGGTGAATCGTCCACTGAGACTGATGGAGAGAACGAGAGCAACATCAGGTCGGCCGATGAGGTGATTGAGGCGACTAGCCCGGACGAGGAGCAGTCGGATGGACTCGCCGCACGACTCAAACAGTCCGTTACAGGTGAGAAGAACACAGACGAGGACACTGACGACGATGAACTCTCGTTGACCGCTCTCGGTGCCGTGACCGCTCGCACGGCGGGCAACCTTCAGGATGCAGGCTTCGAGTCAGTCGAACAGGTCTATACAGCAGACGAGGGGGCGCTTGTCGAGGTCGATGGGTTTGACGAGCAGAAAGCAGACAACATCCAAGCGCAGGCGGCGGAAGCACTCGGTATCCCCGAGGACGCCCACGGTCCAGACAGCGAATCTTCGTCGAAAACTGCTGGTTCGGAACCCGATGCGGAAACGGACGCAGACACAGACACAGAACCGGACAGTGACGAAAGCACGGTTGAGACCGAACAGGAACCCGACGACAAGCCGACCGCGACGGTCGAATTCACACCGAGCGAGGAAACCACCGATAGCGAATCAGATGCAGACCCCGACCCGGACACCGAACCCGATGAGAGTGGTGATTCAGCAGGGATAGCAGGCCGCATGAAGGACAGTCTCGGTTCGGTGTTCTCTCACCCGGCCGCTGGAAAATCTCACCCGGACCTCACCGACATCGGTGGTGTCGTTGATGAACAGAAAGCCGCCGTCCTTTGCAATGCGGGCTTCGAGACAGTCGAGGAAGTCTATACGGCAGACCCCAGTGCGCTCGCCGAGGTCGAAGGCATTGACGAAACCCACGCTGGCTACGTCCAGAACGGGGCCGAGCAAGCCCTTGATGCGTCGGACGCGACTCTCCCCGAGAGCGCAGTCGAGAGCGAGGCGGATACAGCGGCCGAAGACGGTTCCGAGACCAGCGAGAGCATCGACCAGCCGGACGAGGACCCACAGCCTTCCGAATCATCCTCCGATGTTGAGAGCGGCGATACAGACGATATAGCAGTCGAGAGCAACGGCGACGAACCGGCCCAACCCGCGCTCACGGACATTCGAGAGGTGGGCGACGACCGTGCCGACGACCTCCGCGAGAGAGGGTTCGAGACGGTTGAGGATGTGGCGACAGTCGGCCAGAACACGCTCACCGAGGTCGAGGGTATCGGTGAGGCACGCGCCGAGACGATTAGCGCCAGTGCGAGCGACCTGCTCGAACATTCCGAGGGAGCGGTGGCCGAACCAGCAGGAGGTGATGATTGAAATGGCCGACACTGACGCCGTGATGAACGCCGAGACGCGGCGCGCACTCCGGCGGCGAGGCCGACAAATCGGTATGGTGGCTATCGGCGTTGCTGTCGCCATCGTCCTGTTCGGAGTGGCCGGGTTAGCCGCGATACTCTCGATTCCGTGGCAACTCTCGCGCGCTCTCACCGTGGGTGTTACGGTCGCTCTCCCACTCGCCGTGCCCTACGCGATGTTGCGCGTATTGGGACTCTCCCATCGGGATGTGATCTACGTCGGTAGGCAGGCATATCGAGAGGTCGTCGCGGAGGTCATTGCCCTCAGCGGGACGCAGCAAACAGCCGCCGTGTTCACAGAAAACGCGGTGAATGGCGAGAACTCGCCGTCCGAAGCCGAGGAGATGAACGCCGACGAAGCCAGCACAGAACACGAATCAACCGCCCAACCACAGCAGGCAGAACCAACACCCGACCCACAATCATGAAGCACGATTCACCGACCATTGAGCGTGATGCTGACGGCATCCCGCAATGCGAGGAGTGTAGCTCATCGAACTGGACCAAAGACGGCGGTGGTCTTTCGGCAGGGCTGTTCAGTTGCGGCGACTGTGGTTATCTGCCGAAAGCGTGGCGTCGAGAACAAATCAGGGAGGCAGTGAACGGATGACCGACATACACGCTTCCGAGTCGTTTGCGCCCGTCATTCTCGGTCTCGGAATCCTCGTTGTGACGCCCGCACTAGCACTACTGGTCCCCAACGAACTCATCGCCACTCTTGCGGCGACACCGCTCCGGCGGGCAGTCAGTGCCTTCGTTGTGCTCATGACTGTTGGTGTGGCATTGTTCTGGGCCGTGTCTCGTGTCTCTCTCCGCGCCACGAGCGCCGTCGAGGGAGCGCAGGGAGGTGAGAACTAATGGCGTCACTCTCGTCTCTCTGGCCGGGTGGTAGCTCCGGTCCCGCCACTCTCGAAGTGACCGACACGCTCGCCAGAGACCTCTACGACCGCTCGCGTGACGCCCGCCTTCAGACCGTCCGGCCGTACAAGAACACGGAAAATGGGCTAGAGCGCGGGATGAAGCTATTGACCGCGTTGCACGACCCCGACACGGGATTTCTGGGATTTGGAAACAAGTCCGAACCACTCTCATTCGAGTTGCACTACACCGATGACAACGAACTTCTACAGCCCCGCGTTGCTACGAAATCCGAGAACCTATTTGAACTGGTTGACCGGCAAGTTCAGTCACACTACGACAATAGCGACACGCGCGAGGTTGACCCCGCGTTTCTCGAACTCGCACCCGGTCAGCACGTCGCTGGCACCACACTCCAACTCCGCCAACGCAAAGAGTTCGAGCGCCTGCGTCCGATACGTAACTTCCGGCTTGACCCCGACCACTTCAATATCGACCCGTACCGCTCGATAGGCCGCGAGATGGTCGGCCCAGCGCATAAAGCCGACTGTGACGTACTCGTTCAGTCAGTCATCAAGCCCGCCGTTTCAACCGCTAAATGGGACCGCAAGAACTGGTGGTACGGCATCGACAACACGATTGACTCAGTGACCGGCAAGGGCGATAGTGGAAACTCGGTGGATTGGGGACAGGTCGGGAAAGAAATCACCGAACCTATTCAGCAGATGGGCATGAGCGAACAACAGCGCCGCCGCGAGAACCGGCGTCGTGAGCGCGAATTACTCCATGAGGAGGGGAGCCGCTTTACCGGCAGCAACGACGATGAACCAGTCGCCAGTCGGTCGGACGTGGCGAAACTACTCGACAAGCAGCGCGGGATGCGTGGTTATCATCTCTGCGTGCGGATTCTCGCCGTCAGCGATGAGGCCGAAATCGCCGCCCAGCGCGTGCAGGACGTGTCGGGGATGTTCCGCAACTTCTACGATAGCCGCTTCCAGCAGGGCTTCGAGCCGGTCAATCTCAATTCCAAGAAGCTCTACCGAGTGCTACAATCCGCTGCGAGCCGTAACTACACCGACCGCAAGATTACGTTCCCAGTGGATACGCTCACGGGTG
>DASSKS010000388.1:0-2534 GCA_035690245.1 Halococcus sp.
ACCCTACGATACGAGCGTTGGCTTCGCCGAGCACTTCGCTGACTTGGAGTTCTCACCGTTCATTCTGGCTGGAATCGCCATTCTCGCGTTCTCGATTGCGGTCTGGCTGCGCGATGGCCATCCCGGCCCGGGAATGGTCCGTCGATGGTTCGTCTCGTGGCGCGAACGAACCGCCGGGAACTAATGGCCGTTCGGGATGCGCCTCGTTTTGACGGCAGCGCTATTCACGACAATTATTGAGTTAATTGATGATCTGTCCTCCGTTCTCAACCGATTTTGTGGTTATCGAGGTCGTCCTGCCCGGTGCGGCAGTTCTCATCAGAGGAATCACCGGTGGTGGAAAAAGCGCTATCAGGTGTTCGCTGCTTCCGTTGGCTCTTCGTTTAGCTTCGAGACGAGTTCCTGTTCTGTACTCTCTTGGAGTTTTCGGTGATGAACGGCCTCTCCAGTGTTGCGCTCGAACAGATAGAACACGTTCTCCGGGATATGTGCGTATCGTCTATCGCCGGATTCGATGCGGCGCTGGCCGTCAACCTCGGCGATGAACGTCTCCTCGGTGTCCATCTCCGCGCGGGTGAGATAGACGTATTTGTCCCCGCCCATCGGTTCGACCACATCTACGACACACTCGAAGTCACTTCGGGAATCGGTGTTTTCGAGCAGTTCGAGGTCTTCTGGCCGCACACCGAGGATGAGGTCTGTATGGTCGCCGAGTCCGTCCGCGATATCCACTGGAAGACCGTAGTCGATACCACTGCCGACTACCCGGTCGTCCTCCCGAGTGACATCGAAGAAATTCATCGATGGGCTGCCGATGAACCCTGCGACAAATGTATTAGCCGGTTTGTAGAAACATTCGAGCGGCGTTCCGACCTGCTGGAGTTCGCCGTCGTTGAGGATGGCCAGCCGGTCGCCCATCGTCATCGCTTCGGTCTGATTGTGGGTGACGTAAATCGTCGTGACATCCAATTCGCGCTGGAGGCGTTTGATTTCGGTGCGCATCTCCGTCCGAAGCTTCGCATCGAGATTTGAAAGCGGCTCGTCCATGAGGAAGGCGTTCGGGTCGCGCACGATTGCGCGCCCGAGGGCGACGCGCTGTTTTTCCCCGCCGGAGAGCTGTCCCGGCCGGCTGTCGAGGAGGTGGCTGATGTTCATGGTTTCTGATGTTTTCTCGACGTGTTCGTTGATGTCCTCGCCGGAGAGATTTGTAGACATCTTCAGCCCGAAACTCATGTTATCGCGTACCGTCATGTTCGGGTACAGCGCGTAGTTTTGAAACACCATGGCGATGTCGCGTTTGCTCGGTCCGAGACCACCAACGGGAGCGTTGCCGATGGTGATTTCGCCGGCAGTCTGCTGTTCGAGACCGGCGACCATTCGGAGCAAGGTCGATTTGCCGCTGCCGGATGGACCGACCATGATGAGGAACTCGCCGTCTTCAATCGTCAAATTGACACCCTCGACGGCGATTACGCTGTCATCTCCCTTGTTGAACCTCTTTTCTACGTGTTCGAGTCCGATTTGGGTCATGGTATGTGGTTACGTGAGTGTAGGACCATATGTTTTTGGCTTCACGGAGTTGTTCATTCCTTGAGCACGACACCGAAACTCAACCCCGAGGCGAGATAGCGGTTCGCTACCACGAGCAGCACCAACACCGGAAGAATCATCGAGATTGCTGCGGCTGCCAGCATGGCGTACTGAATGTCCCGCGACCCGATGAAACTGTACACCTCCAACGACACCGTGACGGCCCGGTTGTTGGTGAGCACGAGCGAGAACAGGAGTTCTATCCACGCGAAAATGAAACTGATGATGGCAACCGAAATAATTCCGGGGAGAGCCGACGGCAACACGACCTTTCTGAACGCCTGTGAGCGCGTCGCACCGTCAACCATCGCCGCCTCCTCAAGTGACTGTGGGATGCCGTCGAAGAACGCTTTCATCACCCAGACCACCACCGAGATGTTGATTGTGGTATACATGAACACCAGCCCAATGAGCGTATCGTAGAGATTGAACGACCGGAAGACGACGAAAAACGGCACCACGACCGCAATCGGGGGCAACATTCGAGACGAAAGAATCCAGATGAGTACGTCGGGTTTTTTCGGCACGTCATACCGCGAGAGCACGTACGCACCGGGAACCCCGATAAGCAAAACGAGGACAACTGACGCGGAGACACTGATGAGGCTGTTCGCGTACGCCGAAACGAACGCGGCGTTCTGGACGAGTTGGAGGTAGTTGAACACTGTTGGGAGAAAAACCCAATCGGGCGGCAGTTGGAGCGCCTTTCCGGGCGGCTTGAGCGACATCGTGACGATCCAGTATATCGGAAACAGCGCGATGAAACTCCAGACGAGCAAAACGACGTGTCGGCCGATGGATTTCATCTGGTTACGGGTTTCCCGTGACCGCGATGGGTCGGTCGCCATCAGTTCAACACCCCCTCGAAACCGACGACACGAATCAGGACGTTACAGATGACGAGGACAACCACCAAATAGACAATGGCGAGCGCGCTCGCCGCG
>DASSKS010000389.1:0-2478 GCA_035690245.1 Halococcus sp.
CCGATTCGTCGAAGCCGGGGTCGGTGTAGACGGTGAAAAACGGTGCTTTCGACCCGCGTTCGACGTGCTCCTTGTTGACGTACATCTCGCGTCCGTCGGGCGTCCTCACGGGTTCCTCAACGGTATCCGACTCGACATCGATTTCTTCGGTGCCGGCTTCCATGTAGATGTTCTCGATGTAGCTCTCGTCGTCGATTTCGACCTCGTCGGTGCCGACCCGCTCGAAACCGAAGTCCTCGTAGAAGGCGTTGCCCTCGGCGTTGTCCTCGATTACCTTCGCGCGCAACTGTGTGGCACCCATGTCCAACAGCGCCTCGTGGGTGTGCTCGAACAGTTCCGTGCCGATACCCGAGCCACGGTGGGCCGGGTCAACGTGGAGCCAGAGCAGGTCGCCGTTGCCGCCCTCGGCCACGAGGTCGCCCTCTGCAAACCCTCGCACCTCGCCCTCGACTTCTGCGACCAAAAACAGCGCGTCCTCCTCTTTGAGTTCTTCGGCCAGCGTTTCGTCGTCGTACCACTGCGTGATTGCCCCCTCAATGGCTCGCGGACTGAGCGAATACGACCCCTCCATCGAATCGCGGGCAATTCGTCTGATTGCATCGCCATCCCCGGTGGTTGCCTCGCGGATTTCCATGACGCCTATTCGTCACTCACTGGCATAAACCCCGGTGGCCGCGGCAAGGGTATACTGTCCGAAGTAACCGATTACGTGGATTCGCTGGCGCGCGCCGGCGAAATCACGCAAAGACTTATTTCGGGCAGTATTGCGCTTCGTTTTTCGGTGGTCGATTCCACTTTTGCATCGCACAGGGCCGCAGGTTTCCCGTGGCAGTGTCGTAACGCTAAAGAGTCGAACAGACGTTTATACGACTAACATGAACAGTGAACGAGCATTTTGGAGGGGGTTAGATTGGGTGTCGAGGTAAGGGAATCACCAGTTTCAAGCGAACAGTTCGAGACAATGGAACGATTCGTTCGCGGCTATCTCGAAGCCAGCGTCAACAACGAGGACGAAGGCGGACGGATGCGGTGGTATCCGTGGCATTCTGCGAGCTATCGGTTCAACCACATCAAAAACGTGGTCGCGCTTGCGACGGATATCGCCGAAACAGAGGGCGCAAACGTCGATGTCGTCCGCGTTGCGGCGTTGTTTCACGACGTCTCGAAACTCGAAGCCGAACAGGACCTCCACGCCGAGGCGGGTGCGCGCGTCGCCCGCGAGTACCTCGAATCGCACGGCGAGTACCCCGCCTCGTTTATAGAGGAGGTGTGTGCGGCCATCAGCGAGCACTCCTATCAGGGGCCGCTTTCGGAACTCCCTTTGGAGACGCGGTGTCTCATGGAGGCCGACCTGCTCGACAAAATCGGCGCGAACGGCGCAGTCTTATTGATACTCAGGATGGGCTATGAATCGCGCACACACATGGACACTGCCGAGATGGTTTCGCGCGTGACGGAACGGGGTCGTGACGCCGTGACTCGCCTCGAAAGCGACCGCGCCGAGAGCATCGCTCACCAGCGACTCAAGCGCGTGAAGTGGCTGCGCGAGTGGCTCGAAGACGAGGTCGCAGACATGACCTGCGAGCGCTTAGAGGACTGACCCCATAGTTGAAAGTGCCTCGCCCAAAAAGAGTATTCCAAAGCCGAACAGCACGAGCGCGCTCGCGTAAGCCACAGTAGAGCCGACTCCAGCGGCCCGGCCTTTGGCTGTGACCAACGCCGCCGGAAAGCCAGCGACCCACACCGCGATACCACAGAAAAAGCCGACGAGGAGCGCTGGACTCCCGGTCGAGACGACCAGCACTCCCGAAAAATCACCCACCGGGAGCGACGAGAGCACATCGAGACGACCGGGTTCGAGCAGCGAGACGCCGATAGTGAGCCAGAAGGCGATTTGAAACGGGTTCGTGATGGCGAGCACGAACGCCTTTTTGAATCCGCGCGAGCCGTCGATATCGGTCTCGAACGACGTGCCCGCATCGCGTGCCGCGCCGTAAGCGAAATACAGCATGAGCACCCCTCCGAAAGCGAAGGCCACGACGCGCACAGTCGGAACGCGCTCGACGAGTGCGACCGCGCCGAACAGCGCGAGAAAGAAAAAACAGATATCGGCGGTCATCGCGCCGAGACCCGCCCGGAAGCCGGCGCTCCACCCACGCAGGACGCTTTCCTCTGCGATAACCGCGTTCATCGGTCCCGGTGGTGCAGCGACGGCCAATCCGAATACCGCACCAGCGAGCACCGTCGTCACGGCTCCAAGAACGGACATCTGGATGGTGAGAGGACAGGAAATGTGAAAAATCAGTCGAAAGCGAGTTCCAGTGGATGAAGAACGCCCTCTTCCCCTTCTATTCTCTTTTGCCCGCACCGACCGCGCTTTCGCCAACTGGCTCGTGGCCTTCGATGACCTCTTGGCCCCCCATATACGGCCGGAGGGCTTCTGGAATCTCGACCGTGCCATCGGGGTTTTGGTAGTAT
>DASSKS010000390.1:0-2329 GCA_035690245.1 Halococcus sp.
AGAAATAATCATCGGCAACTACAACCACCTGTTCGACCCCCACACTCGTGCCCTTACTGACGGCGTGGTGGACGAACGAACGTTTGTCATCGTGGACGAGGCCCACAGACTCGAAGGAAGGGTCCGCGACCTTTTGAGCGACCGAATAGGAATACAATCGCTTCGGCGCGCGCGAAACGACATCGCACATCTCTACACGTATGCGCGCCAATCGCGTGAGAACCGCGAGGAAATCGCCGCGCAACTCGAAAGCTACGAGATTTCGACTGACGAACTCGACCGTGCCCGTGAGTTCTACGACGACGCCATCGACTGGCTCAATAATCGAATCAGCAACTATCTCGAAGCGGAGTTCGACGACCTCGACCGCGCGGAACTACCGGATGACATCGAACTCCCGCTTCGGGACCCCGATACGGAAGAACCCGACGAGTTCTCTGAATGGGCGAGAGAAAACGGCTATTCCGCCGCGTTCTGCAAATCGCTCTATACGATTGGCACTGCCGTCGAAGACGTACTCGAAACCATAGAACCCGAGCGCTCGTGTGTCTGTGCGAACATTGGTCTGCTACTGACCCGGTGGTGGACCCGCGACCACGCCGCTTACTTTCGAGAGGTGACACTCGAACGCACCCAGCGCGAGCGCGCAACCGAATGGGAACGCCACTATACGGCGGCGCTGGTGTGTTATAACTGCCTGCCGGCAGAAGACCTCCGCGAGCGATTTTCCGACCTCGGTGGCGGCGTGTTGATGAGCGCGACACTCGAACCAATGGATGTCTTCTGTGAGTGTGTGGGTCTCGACACGCCCGTGCGCGAGCAAACAGAGGATGGGGAGAACGGAGATGACGGGGCTGTCGAGCGCCCACTCACGAATCGAACCTACGACCTCACCTATCCAGGAGAACACCGGGCGAGTTGGATTGTCGACGTACCGGCGTTCACCGCGCGGAATCGCGGCCCACCCAGTGGGGAAAACGAGGTCCGTGAAACCTACGCCTACGCGCTCCGCGAAATCGCCCGGAGTCCCGGCAACGTGCTCCTGTGTCTGCCGAGCTATCGAGAAGCGGCGTGGGCGGGCGAACGTCTCGGCGAAGCACTCGAAAAGCCGGTGCTCGTGGACGAACCCTCAACTGACGAAGCCACCGAGGAACGCAAACAGGCGTTTTTCGCCGGCGACGGGAAAGTCCTCGTCACCAGCGCACGCGGAACGCTCACCGAAGGCGTCGATTACGATGGGGAGAAACTCAGTGTCTGTGCGGTCGTAGGCGTCCCGCTCGTGAACATCGCCTCGCCGCGGATTCGCGCCGTGAGACGAGCCTACGGCGCGGCGTTCACGGAGGAAAATTCCTTCGAGTACGCACTCACCGTTCCCGCGGTGCGCCGGGCTAGACAGGCCATTGGCCGGGTCATCAGGGGTCCAGAAGAAGTCGGCGTCAGACTCCTCGTAGATGAGCGCTATACGCCCGATGCACCCCGGTCGGTCTATGAATATCTCCCGCCTGTCGAACGCGAGGAGTGGGTCACAATGACGCCGATGTTTTTGGATTCACAGTTCGAACGATTCCGGAAATCACATACGAAGCCCTGATTCAGCAGAAATCCTGCGTGGCGTACACCCGCGTTTGGCCGTTGACCTCCTCGATGTAGATGCCGATAGCCTCGTGTTCCCAGTAGGGTTTGAGCAGGTTTTTGCGGTGGGGCGTAGAATTCATCCAGCCATTGACGACGCCGCGGGCGAGTTCCTTCGGCGTGTCGTAATGCACAGTTTTATTACCCATCCTCACAGGCGCGTCGTAGTAGGTATAGAGGATGTTCTCGCCGCCGGTCGCATACCGGAAAGTCCTCACTTGCACACGGCAGCGATAGCCGAATTTCCGGTAGCGGTCGGTGAGCGTCTCGCCGTTCGGGCCGGTGTGAGCGAAGTAATTTTGATGAGCCATGTCGGCGCTGTGATAGCGCGCGACCGCGCGGAGGTCGGTATCGAATTCGAGTATCGATTGGCCGTGTTCTCTACGCTCTTCGTTCACCTCTCGATGAACGAGATATTCGAGGTGTGTGCCGTTGAGTGCAGCAGTGTTCGAACTCGGTACGCTCGTCGTCCCCGAGTCGTTCGCCGTGTCGATATCGCCGCCATCGCCAACACCACCGAGCGTACCGATATCGCCGACATCCTCGACCGCTTTGCTCAGTTCCGTGAGGTCCGATGGCAGGTGAACTCCTCCGAGGGCGAATCCAGCAGCGAACACGACGACCGCGAGCACGAACGCAACCCGAAGGACGACCGAGAGCATCCACGCGAGCGCCCGGGAGAGCGAGCGAAGCATCT
>DASSKS010000391.1:0-5373 GCA_035690245.1 Halococcus sp.
ACCGATCTACGTCATACGCTAGTGAGGATCCGGCGACAGGGATACATCTGAACCGTTCAGGAGGTGTACAGAGGCTTACCGACCGGTTACACGTCTTCCTCGGTGGCATCCTCTCATAAGCCGTCAAACGTTGCAGCGAAATTATCATAGTGATACTTCACGGCACAGAGGGTCAAGAGAGCGAGGAGAAACCAACAGAGTGAGACTCCCCATTCCACCGACAACCTATCTGTAATCAGTGCGGGATGACCGTAGCGCTCACAGAAGCGGTAGTCTGGGCACTTCGCGGATTCGAAGGAGGTCAGTGCTCACCTCACAACGCAGGTCTCGGAATGCATCACATTCGGCAATCTTCCAGACGAGTTGCTCGACTACAACCTGCTGGTTGCGAGGGATCGTACGGACGGTTTCCAATACCCAACGCTGGTCAGGCGGAAGTGGGAGTGTAATAACAACTGTATCGGAGTTTCGGAAGCCCATCGAGATACGCGAATATTCGTTGAGGAGCGCGTGTTCGGTTTTAGCGTCTAAGGAGGGCGTTTGAGTAACGCTGCATACCACACCACCCTTTATCCCCTTACATGCTCAAACCCAACTATGACTCAGTGGGAGTACAAGACACTCCAGCCGCCGCAGGAAGTGAGCATGAAAGAAGCGAAAGACCCGAAGGCGGAACTGAACGAACTCGGTACGGACGGATGGGAACTCGCCGAGACCATCGATTACGTCGGTGGCGGCACCAAACTCCTCTTGTTCAAACGTCCAATCGATGGTAGGGACTTAGGGTGAACACTGATAACGGTAACAGCGATGTCGATCTTTGTTCGCATACTACGCATCGTTACCGTTGCAAACGGATGCTCGGAATTGCGCTGTACCTCCCCAGAGGATCACAACTTCGAGAGTCCTGTCATTCTTAGATGAACCAATACTTTTGAGCACGCAGGACTGTTCGTCATATGAGTATGAACTATCCCACTGATGTGATCGCTCCAGCGTGGGTTTTCGCAGCGATCATCCTTCTCGTCGTAGGTGTATTCCAGTTTCTCGTTTTCTTCCTCGAAGGACTCTTCAGCACTACCCCAGTGCCTATCCGATGGTGGTTAGTACCTGTGAATACGATCTTCGCCGTCATTCTCGTTTTGATTGCCCAAGGTCGATGGACCTGATACACTCGGTCAATGGTTTGCCCCTCAGTAGAGGCATCACTGTCTAATCGTCGTGATTTCTCCCAAAAACTTCGAACAACTGCCACTCAGCGCAGTGAGTGGCAGTTGTGAGTGCTTGATTTGAGTCTGATAAGAGCGACGATTCCCGATTCAACGGTCCTCCCGTGCATAGATTTCGGGGTATTCGCAGCAGCAGAGCCGGATTTGTTTATAGCAATATGCAATATACAGACGTTGATCACACCGTTGTATGGCGGTTTTGTGGTTTGTGGGTGTACGTCTGCTTAGCCCGATAATAAGACGTGAAGTTATCCACCCCCACGCCCTCGGTCAACCACGAAACATGGAATCGTCTCAGGCCAACGCTTCTCATGGCCACAAACCCGGTTTCAACCGTCGAAATGTGGAGACCTCCTCCAAGACGACTCTCACTTCCGAACCAATTTTGCCGGAATCTCACTTCGAATGGGGCGTGTTCCACAAGTCAGACCGTTCCGAAGGATGAAGCAAGGAGATAGTCATGAGTGTTGATGACCGCGTCGAGTCTATCACCGAGACCATTGAGGCGTTCCTCGATGCCAAGCAGAAGGGCAACGACACGGGGAACTACCGACGGCTCGCCGAGAACGTCCTCGGTCGGTGGAGCGAATGGCTCCAGCAGCGTGGGATTACCAATCTCGACCGTATCGACACCCAGACCATGCGCCGGTACGCTCAGCGACTCAGACAGCGTGCTCGCGCACGCGAGGACGATTCAGAAACGGGAATTACTCCGGCAAGCGCGCAGACCTACTACGCGATCATCAGCGGGTTTCTCACGTGGTGTGTCGAGGACGAGCGCATTCCAACGAATCCCGCGCTCGCCCGCCGCGCGAAGAGCGAACTTCCCGACGATACTGGCGAACGGACTACTCAGCAGTTCTGGTCGGCCGACGACCGCACCCGTCTCCTTCGACACGTCGATAAACGCGCTCACGATGCTATCGACGAGCGTGGCTCCGACGCTACCATCGAAGTCCGCGACCGCGCGCTCGTCGGGGTACTCGCCTTTAGTGGCTGTCGAGTAGGCGAGGTCGTCCGCGACCCTGAGGACGTTCGCCGACAGGGTCTCCGCTGGAACGACATCGACCTCAATAGTGGTACGCTCCGCGTGCTTGGGAAAAACCAACGCTGGCAGGAAGCCCAACTCCCACGGCAGGCTCGGGATGCTCTCGACCGCCACCGTCGGGTCCAAGGCTCACCCACCGAGAATTGGCCGGTCTTCCCCACCGCACATGCGCCTACCCTCTACGCGCTCGTACGCGAAAACCTCTCCGAGCAGGGCGTTCCGGTCGAAGAGGTCGAAACCCTTCTCAACGAGAACGGCGTCGAAGCGCTCCTGTGCGAGCACGAAATCGCGCCGCCGAATCTCACCACTCGAAGTGTGCGCCGGATTCTTGGCGACCTGTGCGATGAGGCGGGGATCGATCCCGATGGGCCGGTCAATTATCTTCAGCCTCACGGCGCACGCCGCGGCGTCGGCGATGTCCTCTACCGTGAGCGCGGTCCTGCTGCTGCCCAACGCGCCCTCCGACACGAAGACCCACAAACTACCTCAGAGGCCTATCAACACATCGACGCTGGCGACCTTGCCGAGGATGTCAGCGATGTCTTCGCCGACGAGTAGCGATAAGGTGGTTCGTGCATCGAGACCGCCAAATGAACTAGTAACGGTTGTCGTCTTTGCTTTGACAACCCCAATATTTAGGCATCGGATACAAACGAAAGTAATAGAGAACCGGCGCGAGAGAGACTGAGACGCGACCGGGATGGGCGACGATGTTGGGGTTGTGGCCTAGCGAAGCCGAACATACCTCAATTTACGAGCGGTGGGGTTCCGCTGGTCAGATGTGCATACCCCGTCGATACTGGCCGGGTACCGAAGTCACCTGCGTACTCGCGCCGTAATACTAATTCCAAGCAGGACAACCGCCCCGCCAACAATGGTGATTGTACTCGGTACCTCGCCGAGCAACACAAGTGCAAGCAGCGCACTCGCGATTGGTTCGCCCAGTAACGAGACACTAACAACACTTGACTCGACGTGTGCAAGTGCCCAGTTCAGCACTGTATGGCCGAACAATCCAGGGCCGACGGCCATCCCGAGAAAGAGGAGCCACTCGTGGGGCGGATAGTCGAACAGCGCCGCACCGCTGGCAACTGTGAGACCGAATAGGACAACCGCACACACCGAGTAGACGACAATGACATAGGGAATCAAGGGAATTCGTTGGCGGAGCGAGCGCCCAACGAGTACGTAACCTGCCGCACAGACAGCGCCGACGAGCGCGAGGGCGTTGCCGTACAACGGGGCTGTGCCGGCAACGTTCGTGCCGGTAAGCGCGTCTCCGATAGACATCACGGCGATACCACAGAGCGCGATGACAATCCCCGCAAGGGTACGTCGGGTGACGTGCTCTGAAAGGAAGAGTGCCGCGCCGATGGCGACGAAGAGGACTTGTGACTGGACGATAGTGACTGAGGCGGCGACGCTTGTCCACTGCAAGCTCTCGAACCATACCGCGAAGTGGAGCGCAAGCGCGATTCCGCCCGCGCTCGCGACGAGCCAGTCTCTGCCCGAGAGCCGCCTGAATGCCTCGCGATGGCGTGAAACCGCAATCGGGACGAGCAGGAGGGTGGCGAACAGTACCCGATAGAAGGCCTTCACGAGACTCGGAGCAGAACTGTAGCGGATGAGGATAGCACTGGTACTGACTGCGACGACTGCGACCGCAAGCGCCACAAGGGGCGGCATCGCGCGCTCAACTCGCCGAATAACACCAGTGCTCATGTCGAATTCGACGGACAGTGAGTGCTTACGGATTATGGATTAGTCGCTGTTCGCAGTGTGCCAGCTATTTTCATTCAGCGAAGGCTTTGGTGAATCACCGTAGATCGGCAGATTTCATGATATCACCACACGCTTGATGCTGTGGAAGGTGGCATAGAACAGCTCCCACACTCCCGGTGTGGCCGCCTGGCGAGCGTTACGTTCAGGTGACCCATAGACCACCATCGTTTTGCCCGTAGCTAGTAACTCAGTCCTATGAGCGACAAAAAAGTTGCAGTAGTGACCGCAGCGGGGAGCGGTATCGGTGAAGCATGTGCGCGCAAGCTGACAGCAGACGGATATATCCCGGTTCTCTTATCACAATCGGGCAGTGCAATTGACGTTGCGAATGAACTCGGTGGCGACGGGTTCCAAGGCTCGGTGACCGATACCGGTGATTTGACAGCAGTGGTCGAAACAGCTTATGAGCGGTATGGGCGAATTGACGCGGTAGTGAATAATACGGGTCATCCAGCGACGGGAGACCTCCTCGAAATTTCTGATGACGAGTGGCATGACGGATTGGACCTCGTCTTGTTAAATACTGTCCGTGTTGCGCGACTAGTTACTCCCCTCATGCAAGAGCAAGGCCACGGGTCGATTGTGAATATTTCTACGTTTTCAGCATACGAACCATCACGTACCTTTCCCGTCTCGTCGGTGCTTCGTGCCGGACTCGGGAGTTTTACGAAACTGTACGCCGACCAGCATGCCGCGGATGGAATTCGCATGAACGCCGTGCTTCCGGGATTCGTCGATAGTTACGAAGTAGATGACGAAACGAGAAATGCCATTCCGATGGGACGCCCGGCGAAAACGTCAGAAATTGCAGATACCGTCGCGTATCTCGTCTCACCGTCAGCGAGTTACGTGACGGGACAGAACATTCGTGTCGATGGCGGGCTTACGGAATCTGTCTAAATACAGTCGGTTTCCTGCACCATCATTCCTTGGCAGGTTCTAATTGATTATTTTATAATAACGGCGACCATCACAATCGCGGTACGTCCACAGACCTATTTCACAGTTTATTCAGTCAACCACGGATCGAAATTTATGGTTATGTGAGTTTTTATGATACTCTCGTTGTGAATAACACTCATTATGAGAAATTCGCGGAACCCCTCGTACTTCTAACCGACAGTACAATCACCCGGATTCGACAGCGAACAACACTCCTATGGCATTGACGGCAAAATTTGCGTGCATGATTCCACCAATTGCAAACCGATTCGTCGCCGGCGAGACGTCCGCCGAGGTTGTAGAACACGCCAGCCGGCTCGAAGACCGTGGCGTCAAAAGTATCTGCAATCGGCTCGGCGAGCACTACGACAG
>DASSKS010000392.1:0-2717 GCA_035690245.1 Halococcus sp.
CGACTGGGGTTCGGCAATCGCGCTCAGAATGTTCATCGACCAGTTTTCTGCGACTTCGGCACACTTGCCTGCCGCGATGCACTTGTTCGCCTCGAAGATGATTTTGTAGGGTTTTTCCGAAACGGGTGGCGCGTCGCGCTCGCCGATTTCGCTCGGGTCTATCGGTTCGTCAGCCATTATCAACTATGGGAACTACACGAGTTTTCGTCTATCGATTCCTATTCGTGAACCTCGACCGACTCCAAAACGACTTCTTCTTGTGGCTGGTCGTTCGCATCCGTCGAAACCGACCCGATTTCTCGAACCACGTCCATTCCCTCGATTACCTCCCCAAATACCGAGTGCTTGTCGTCCAGATGCGGCGTGGCGTCAAGCGTGATGAAAAACTGCGAGCCATTGGTGTTGGGACCCGCGTTCGCCATCGAGAGCGTTCCCGCCGAGTCGTGGCGGAGTTCGTCGTGAAACTCGTCGTCGAAGGTGTAGCCGGGTCCACCGCGGCCCGTCTCGTCCGGGTCGCCACCCTGAATCATGAAGTCCTCAATGACGCGGTGAAAGGCCACGTCGTCGTACAGCGGTTTTTCGACCGTCTCACCATCATTCTCCCACTCTTGCTCGCCAGTCGCCAGCCCAACGAAGTTTTCCACTGTGCGCGGTGCGCGTTCGTCGTAGAGTTCGACCTCAATATCGCCACGATTGGTGTGCAGCGTCGCATTCGTCATACCGCCTTCAGCATGGCCCGGCGGAAAACTCTACCGACTCAAAAGGCCCGAAGGTCCTCAAGAACGGCCTCGGCGCTTCCATCACCGATGACCTCACGGGCTGCGGAAAGACCCTTCTCGATGGTTTCGCAGTCTTCGCGCGCATACATTCTGAACGCACCGTTGAGCGCAATGGCGTCGGCGAAGCAGTCCTCGCGCTCGCCCGCCAGCACCGCTTCGGTGATGCGTGCGGAATCGGCTGCGACATCGCCGACTTCGAGGTCCTCACTCGAAACGTCCATGCCGTACTCGTCGGTTCGAATCTCGAAGTCCGTGAGTTCGCCGTTTTCACCGACCGCGACCGTGGTCGAACCGGGTCGGATATCGTCGTAGCCCTCCATTCCCTGAAACATCACGACGCGGGGAATCTCGTAATGTGTGCTCGCCTCGTAGGTGTCGATGATGCGTTTCGCATACGGGAGGTGGTAGAAACTCCCGAGGTGGACATCGGCGTTTGCGGGATTGGCAAGCGTCTCGATGGTGTTGACGAACGTTCGCACACCCATCATGTCGCGGCGTTCGACGAGGGCCGCAATCTCGGGGTTGAAATTCGGCTGGGAGTAAAATCCAAAGCCGGTTTCGTCCACCATGTCGGCACTTTCTTGGGATGTGAGGTCGGTTCGAACCCCCAAACTGTCGAGGACGTGTTTGTAGGCGTCCTGTTTTTTCGTGGGAACGCGGTCGCCCGAGTGGGTGACGACTGGCGTTCCGGCGGCCGCGGCGACGACGCCTGCACCCACACCCAGTAGTGCCGTGCGGCCCTTTCCATCGTAATTCGCGCCGCAGTCAACGGGGTCACAGTCGGGTTCGGCGAATTTCACTGATTCGGCCATCACGTCGATGTACGCCGCCAACTCCTCGGGCGTGTTTCGTTTCCAGCGATTTGCGAGCCAGAACGCCCCGAGTGTTGTGGGGTCTGGTTCACCGGAAAGAATGCGTTCGAACGCTTCCGTGGCCTGTGCGCGCGTCATGTCGTCGGCTGATTTGTGTCCCGAGCCGACGACCTCGGTCATGAGTCGCTTGAGCGGCCATTCTCCGTGCGATTCGGTCGTTTGAGCCATAGCGCGGGTTGGGCCGGTCGGGCCAAAAGGTTCCCGTTTGCTATACTGTCTGTCGAACGTTTCTAAATAACGCCATCATAAAACCAATACCCATCCCGATTCATCTGTAATAATTACAAACCATAAATACCGCAGGCCACACGCCTCCACTTTTTTCCTCGTCGGGTGCGCTCGTTGCACTCGCGCACCGCTCCTCGCAAAAACCTGGACTAAAAACTGCCGCTCACTCGCGTTGCTCGTTCGCGGTACAATCGCTAGCACTCTCCGCACCGCCACTGCAAACCGCACAACACCGCAGAAGCCCTCAGTCGCTCGCTACGCTCACGACTTCGCCCTTCATCCACCAGGAACCGCCCCGCCCGCACCGCCACCGCACGGCCAGTCGGCAACCCAGTCACTCGCCGCCAACCAGTTCATCGTATCGCGCGCCGGTCTGTTTCAGCGTTTCCGTTGAGTAGAGTCGTTCGTGAGAATACGGGAGATGGTCGTCTGCGAGTTCGTCGATTTTTTCATCGACCGATTCGGGTTCGCGCCCGTGAATCATCGTAAAGAGGTTGTAGGGCCAGCCCTGTTCTGCGCGGCGCGGACGGTGATAACAAAGCGTCACGTAGGGGAGTGCCCCAACGGCTGTGCCGCAGGCGTCGAGTTCGCCTTCTGGAACGTCCCAGACCACCATACAGTTCGAATCGAACCCCGTGACGACGTGGTTCACCACACACCCGATGCGCTTGATACACCCCGTTTCGAGCAGGCGACGAACGGCGTCGAGCACCACTTCGACCGAAGCACCGAGTTCAGCCGCCACATCGCGGTAGGGCGTCGCCGTCAGGGGCAAGCCGTCTTGGATGGCAAGCAGCAATCGCGCTTCGAGCGCAGAGAGGTCACCCGTCGCCGACTC
>DASSKS010000393.1:0-5815 GCA_035690245.1 Halococcus sp.
TCATGGACATCATCCGGTGTCCGATGGACAAACAGGAACTCGAACTCGAATCCATCCAACGGACCGACGACGAGGTGATAGAAGGGCGACTCGTCTGTACGGAGTGCGGCGAGGAGTACCCCATCGAGGAGGGGATTCCAAATCTCCTGCCGCCGGATATGCGCGACGCACAGGCATAGAATGGCCGAATCGACCGCCTCCGGCAGACTCGTCATCCACCTCAACCAAGAGAGCTTACACTCGATAGAAATCCCCGAATCGTTCGAAACAGCCGATTCGTTCGTCATCGAACTCGATAATCACGGGGAAGCGGCCCACGTCCACCTCCGTCTGGACGACGCGCTCTCAGAAATCGCCTCGCTGCCCGCGAGCAACCACTACGTCCGTCCCGGCGCGGTCACGCGAGTCCCGATTAGCATCCACGACGACGGACCAGTCGGCGGAACCCTGACTGTGGCCACCGCCTACGGCAGCGAAACCGAAGACATTGAGGTCATCATCGGACCGACCGCCGGCAAAAAGCGCGTCGAAATCGATGACTCGCTCATCGAACGCTCGGGCGGAGGGAACACAACAGCCACACCACCGCCGCGCTCACCTTCCCGTTCTGCGGGCGGGATGACGGCCGGCATCGGCACACCAGTACAACTGGGCGGGGCAGCAGTTCTCATCCTCATCGGCATCGTGTTGTTGTTCGTCGGCGGCATTGCCCCGTACCTCGGCGCGCTCGCGGTGATTGTGGGGTTCCTCATCGCCGCCTATCTCCTGCTCTATTAGGACTGTTCTTTTTCCTCGCCAAGCCGTCCCTCCGCATCGAGACGCTTCGCCCGAAGATAGCGCGTCCGATACCGATTTGCCCCATCCGCGAAGTCAGCCTCGCGGACCTCGCCTGTTCGCCCTTCGGCTACCGCATCGACCAATTCCGCTAACTGTGCTTTCTCGCTCGGCGTCAGTTCGAACTCGTAGGTTCTCGATTCTTCGTTTTCGAGTATCGCCCACTGCCGGGCGGCGGCGATGACGAGCGAACACGGCTCTCGACAGGGGAATTCGCCATCGCCACGCGGTACATCGAGTTCTTCTTCCCCATTCTCGTCCCACTGGCGGCGCTTGAGACACTGTGAATCCACACAGCACGCCTCGGCCAGCCGTTCAACACCGGCAAAATCGAGTTCGTCTACGACATCGTAGATACCGGTTTGACGCGCTGCGGTCTCGCGGAAGTGTGTCACGTCGAGGTCGCCTTCGCGCTCGTGATACCAGTTTGCGACCATCGCGGGATAGAAAAATTCGAGGGTTTCGAGAAGGTCACGGCCATCGAGACCCCTAAACTGCCAGCCCCGCTTGAGGGTTGGAGCGGTCTTCAGCGGTCGATACCGCCCATCCTCATCGAGAGTGGCGATTTCACGCGCATCGAGCGGGTCGTGATGGGTGTCGAGGTCGTCCACAGCAGTTTCGGCGTCCGCCGTATGGCAAACTTCATAGATTCGCTGGCCGTCCTCGCCGAGTTCCACAGTAATATGGAGTTGGCCCCACTGACGCGATAGCCCGCCGACGAGCAGCTCGTAGCGCTCGCGGACGCCCACCTCCGTGGCGCGCTCGACCCAGCGGAGAAATTCCCTGCGCGCATCACTCATGTCGTTCCAGTAGTACCAATTCGAGACGAACCACGGGCTTTCTGTGGCGACGGTCTCGAACTCGGTTTCGTCCAGCCCTTCGTGAATCGTCTCGGGTGTCTCGAAGGTGTAACCTCCCTCGATTCGCAGGGCACGAAACCCATCACACGCGACACCATCGGCTGCGGCCTCACGGAGTGCTCTGAGTTGAGTGTCGTTCATTCGGTCGCCACCGCCGCGCTGCCGGTTCGTTTGCGAACGATATCGAGCGCATCTGTGACTTCTGCACCCGCGTCCGCGGCGCGTTCGAGCACGACATCGGCCAGTAATGGTTCGGTTCCGACCGCGCCGGCGTACCAGATTCGGTGGTCTCCTACCTCGCTCGGCACGTCGTAGCCCGTCCGATGGTCGTTCGTCAGTCCCATGTCTTCAGGAATGTCCTCTTGGGTGTGATAGCCGTCGGCGATGAACAACGGGACGACGACGATATCAGTAGTCGAAAAGTGCTCGGTAACGTCGTCGATTTCCGGTTCTTCGTCCATGAACAGTGCCTCGACTTGCTCGAACCGCTCCATATCACGGATGCGCTCTGTGTGGTACTCGACGGCTTTCGCGGAGTTTTCGTTTCGTTTGGTGCCGTGGCCGACGACCGCGAGACCGAACCTTTCGCCGACTTCCGGGTCGCCAGTCACACTTTCTGCGCGCTTTACGATGACGTCGGTCATCGATGGATGAGTGCCGACTGGTCCACAGTAATGCACTGTTGTATCGACATCCTCGGCAGAGAGGGTAGTCGCGTCGGCGTCCGTTCCCGTTGAGTCCCACAGCGAAACGTCCCAGTCTTCGAGTCTGAGTTCGCGCGGAATGACCTGTTCGGTGAAATAGCCTTCACTGATGAATAGTGGCACGACATAGACTTCCTCGCTTTCGACGGTCCGAAGCACTTCGCGGAAGGACGGCTCTTCCTTCCAGAACGCTTCACGGACCTCGCTGAAGGCTCCGGCGTCGCGGATGGCGTCGGCGTGGGAAAACGCCGGGTCGTGTGAGGCCGGATTCAGATGCGAGCCGTGGGCGGCGATGACGAGCGCCGGCATACGACTACTGATGGACGAGCGGGCTTAGTGGCTTCGCCTCGCCCGAAGCGCTTTTTGAGATGAACAGGTCAGCTGAGGAGGCATATGACGCGGTGCGATAGCGGAGCAGGCAAGCAGTTGTACCGCGAACGAGCGGAGCGAGTGAGCGGCAGTTTTTAGTCCAGGTTTTTGCGAGGAGTGGTGGCCGACCGGAGGGAGGCCACCCGACGAGGAAAAAAGTGGGCCTGCGGTTCTCTTTTGTATCGTGATGTATGATTTATAGCGCAACCCACTGCTTGTGATTCGCGGTGCGTCGATTTTTTCGCCGCTGCCGTCTTCGGTCGTGGTATGTCACTTGCCGCCGAAACCAGACGAGCAGCCCGAGAAAATCCATTCATCTTCGAGGCGCTTCGGGCGGGTGTTCTCAACTACACGGCTGCTGCGCGGTATCTCGACGTGGGCGAAACCGAAGCCGTCGCGGTTGCACTCCGGCGCTATGGCGAGGACCTCCCAGAGCGTGAGACGAGTTCCCGCGAGACACGAATCATCATGCAGCGCGGTCTCGGTGTGGGAAATCACCGCGACGATGCGCTGCTCGCAGTCGGCGAAAGTGCTCTCGTGCCCGATGAAGGCTCACTGACGGGCGTGCTCGCAACCGGTGACATCGACGCCGTAGCGCTCGCGGGCGCGCTCTCTCGACTGGCTACTGAGGGTATCGAAGTCGCGGCCGCAGGCGTCGTTGACGGCACGCTCGTGGTCGCCGTAGACGGACGTGATGGCCCGGATACCATCAGAATAACCGAGGAGTCGCTGTCTGCGGTTCCGTTCTGACGACTCCGACGGATTGAAGCGCTGGCCCGCGTAGATTGGGTGATGACGCTGTGCGTGCAGAACACGCTTACCGGCGAGCGCGAACCGTTCGAGCCACAGAACCCCGATTCGGTACTTTTGTACTACTGTGGGTTGACGGTTTCTGACCGTGCTCACCTCGGCCACGCGCGCACGTGGGTCCACGTCGATGTCATGCACCGCTGGCTCTCGTATCTGGGCTATGAGGTGCGCCACGTCGAGAACTTCACCGATGTGAACGAGAAAATCGTCGCACGAGTGGGTGAGGATGACCTCGGCGGGTCAGAAAACGCGGTCGCGCGCGGGTTCATCGGCGAGACCATTTCGGATATGCGCGCGCTCAACCTCAAGCGAGCGGAGGTCTACCCACGGGTGTCAGAACACATCCCAGAAATCATCGATCTCATCGAGACACTCGTGGAAAAGGGGTACGCCTACGAATCGAATAGTTCAGTATATTTCGATGTCACGGAGTTCGAAGAGTACGGAAAACTTTCGAATCAGCGAATGGGAGAAATCGAATCCCAAGGAAACCCCGACGAGCGCACTGAAAAGCGCCATCCAGCGGATTTCGCGCTCTGGAAGGCCGGCGGCGTCTCGCCCGAAGCGGTCACCGAACACCGTCGGGATGACCGCCCAGTCGAGAATCCACCGAGCGGCCAGACGTGGGACTCGCCGTGGGGTGCGGGCAGACCGGGCTGGCACGTAGAGTGCTCGGCGATGAGCATGGCCCACCTCGGCGACACCATCGACATCCACGTCGGCGGGCGCGACCTCGTCTTCCCCCACCACGAGAACGAAATCGCCCAGAGCGAGGCCAGTACTGGAAAGCGCTTCAGCAAATACTGGCTTCACGCAGATCTCTTTTCGATGGACGAGGAGAAGATGAGCACGAGCCTCGGCAACTTCATCACCGTCAAGCAGGCACTCATAGAATACGGCGTCAACGCGATTCGAACCTTCCTGCTCTCTGGAACCTACAACAGCACCCAGACATACAGCGAGAGCGCAATCGGAGAGGCCACAGAGCGTGCCGCGCGCTTAGAACGCACTCACGAGCGCGCGACCGACGCCCTCGACAGTTCTGATGCACGCACCAAAGTCACAGACGAGTCGCTGCGCGAGACCACCGACCGGGCGCGCGCGGACTTCGAGGCGGCGATGAACGACGATTTCAACACGAGAGAGGCACTTTCGGCGCTGTTCGAACTCTCGACCGCCGTCAACGCACATCTCGATTCGTCCGCCGAATACGACTATCGTGGGCTGAAGGCAGCCGTCGAAACTGTAGAGGAGTTTGGCGGTGGGGTGCTCGGATTGGTCTTCAGCGATGACTCGGGGGGCGAGGTGAGACTGGCCGACGAACTGGTCGAACTCGCACTCGACGTGCGCGAGACAGAGCGCAAAGCGGGTAACTACGACCGGGCGGACGAACTCCGCGCGCAGTTGGAAGCACTCGGCGTCACCATCGAAGACACAGATTCCGGTCCGACCTTCCACATCGAGGATTCAAAATGACCACACTACTCCCAGCAGTACTGAAACCCCGGAGGAACCCATGAAATCCGGCGAGCACTTTCTGCTCTCCGTGCCGGTTGTCGGCATCGTGTTGACTGCCGTCTCGAAACGATACTCACCCCGTCAACTCGGGGCGCTTGCGGCCTATGGGCTGGGTCTTGGCGTATTCATCGACCTCGACCACTTCGTGCTCGCGCGGCTTCGCGTCGGCGACTGGCGACACCTCCGTGAGTGTCTCAAGAATCCTGAACGGGTTTTCACTGACCAAGAGAACCTCTTTGAAGGAACCGGTGAGATGGCGAGTCTGCGTCTCCTCAGTCACGTCATCATCGGTGGCGTGTTGACGACGCTGACGGCACGGGTGAGTCGCCCGGTTGCGCTGCTTACGGCGACTGTCCTCTATGTCCACGTCCTCGCCGACCTGCTGCGGGACAACGACCTCGCATAACCTGCCCCACCTTTTGCTGCGCTCCGCTCGCTAGCGCTCGCTTCGCTGGCAAAATCTGGACCAAAGACCACCTCCCTCCCACCGGAAGAGCTTCGCTCTTCCGTGCTCTCGTTCGCCTTCGGCTCACGAGAACTGCGGTCGGTCGTCGGCCCGCTCAACTCGCACTTTTTTACTTCACCCGTTCGTGGTTCGAGAGAGTTTCGCTCTCTCGTCATCACGAAAGACGCTTCGCGTCTTTCGAACGACTTCGCTCACGGGTTCGCAAAAACCTGCACTAAAAACTGCCGCTCACTCAGCCTTCGGCTTCGTTCGCG
>DASSKS010000394.1:0-10769 GCA_035690245.1 Halococcus sp.
CTGGACACGCGCTCGCAGCGCAGCCATCGACTCCTACGAACGGCTGGCGGCGGAGTACGACGTTATCATAGCGGAAGGAGCCGGGAGCATCGCAGAAATCAACCTCCACGAGCGCGACCTCGCAAACGTCGAAACTGCACGGTTCGCCGATGCGTCCATCCTACTGCTCGGCGACATCGAACGCGGTGGCGTATTCGCAAGCCTCTATGGAACCCTCGAACTCATGCCGGCAGACCTCAGAGAGCGCGTTCTCGGGTGTACCATCACCAAATTCCGTGGTGAAAGCGTGCTGCTTGAGTCCGGTATCGAGGAATTCGAAGAACGAACGGGTGTGCCAGTCGTCGGGGTGCTTCCTTACGACGACCCCGGCTTACCCGAAGAGGACAGCCTCTCACTGCCTCCCGACGACGAGAGCGCCGTGTTCGGTGCTGAGGACGGCATCCCAGAGAAAGAGGCGGTCACCATCGGCGTTCCCCGCTTACCGCACATCTCGAACTTTACCGACCTCGAACCGCTGGCTCGCGTTCCCGGCGTTCGCATCGCCTACGTTCCACTCGATTCGACACTCACGGGGATAGATGCCATCGTCATCCCCGGAACCAAAAACACCGTCGATGACCTATTGGCGCTCAAAGATGAGGGATTCGGCGACGTGCTTGCTTCGTTTTCCGGGCCAATCGTCGGCATCTGTGGGGGGTATCAGCTGCTCGGCGAACGGATAACGAACGCCGCTATCGAGGGCACAGGAGAGACGGATACGGTTCGGGGATTCGGCTTGCTTCCCGTCGAAACACGATTTTCACCCGAGAAACGAGTACGACAGGTGACGCTTGAAGTCTCGGGGAGTGGTCCAATCGAGGGTGCAACGGGCACGGTATCGGGCTATGAAATCCACATGGGCCAGACCGTGCACACGAATGCTATCGACCAGCCGCTTGGTGACCAGAGTGCTGCGAGCCAGTCTGTTCTCGGGACATACCTACATGGAATCTTCGAAAACCAGAGCGTGCGCGCGGCGTTTCTCGACTCGGTGTGTGAGGCCGCAGGCACACATCGGTTGCCCGCAGCGGCGTCGAATTCGCCATACACTGCGGCGGCAGCGTTGGTCAAGCGACTCGACCTGCCGCTGCTTTTTGAACGGTCAGAACGCCAGTGAGGATGGCCGTTTTCTCGCTCACACCCGCCGGGCGAGGACGATTTTTCCACGGGGGTTTTCGACGAGAATCGTATCGCCGTCATCGTTGATGACCGGATAGAAGAAGCCGGCATAGAGTTCTGCACCGGCGCTGTCGCCCCGACCGGTGTGCAGCGTGACGGTCTCGTTCGGGGAGAGCGTGTACGCCGGAAACGTGTACTGTTGTCCGTAGCCATCGAAATCCACGACGTAGCCGTCGAGATTGAGTGGCATCTCGCCAGTATTGCGGAACTCGATGGTCTCGTTTTCGGCGTCAATCTCCTCGATTGTGAGTCTTGCCGCTTCCGGTGTAGGACTCACCGTTTGCGTTGGGGCCACCGTTCGCATCGTGGTCGGGGTCGGAATCGGTGTTGCCGTCGCGGTCGGTGGCCGTTCCGGCGTCCGCATGGAGATTTCGGTTACGGTCAGCATCGCGGTTACAGTCGGCGTAGCAGTCGCGGTTGCGGTCTGCGTTGCGGTCGAAATCGGCGTGGCTGTCGCGGTCTGTATTCCCGTCTCTGCGGTCGTCGGCGTTCGTGTCTCGCTCGTCGGTTGTGGAGGCACCATCGTACTTTCAGGCTCTGGTGTTGGCGTCGTTTGTTCGTGGACAGGCGAGGCCAGTTGAGAACAGCCCGCGAGCACGATACAGGCAAAGAGAAGAGCAGTCGTGGAGGGCTTCATACACCCCTCTTAGACGCGGGGTACAACTAGTTGGCCATCCGTCGGACGGACAGTATAAGTTCCCGCCGGTGATAGCGCCAATATGGCCACTGTCTCGACCGACCGCGGCGTCGGGTTCGCCGTGTTGTTCACGCTGCTCGGATTCGCCGGCGCGCTCGTCGCGTTCGCCGCCGGACTCGTTCACTACCAACTCGCCGCCGGGTGGGGGTTCGCTGCGGCGATGATTGCGAGTGCGATTGTCATTGCAGCGATTCACCTCGCATAAGGCACGACGGCATCGACGTGCATATTCCCCGCAAAAGGTTAAGACCGTCACGAACCTACTACCCATAATGGCTGATTTCACCGACGAGGACCGGCGGATTCTCGCCTACCTCCACGACAGCGTCTCCCGCGGGGAACGATACTTCCGCTCGAAGGCCATCGCAGACCAACTCGGTCTCACCGCAAAACAGGTCGGCGTTCGCCTCCCCCGACTCGCAGAACAGACAGAAGACATCGAAATCGAGAAATGGAGTCGCTCGAAATCCACGACGTGGCGCGTCACTCCCGGCTGAGAGTCGAAAGTTCTCCCCCGTTTTCTCTCCGTGTCGGCGGATTTTTATCGAGTCGCGTCGTAGTGTGTGTATGACTGTCCGGGTCGAGCGCACGTTCGAACTCGAAGCCCCGAAAAAGCGCGTCTGGGAGTTCATCGCCGACCCGGGAACGCGCGCGAAACCCATCAGCGTCGTCGAATCGTTCGAGGTTCACGACGAAACTCACGCCACGTGGCATCTCTCGCTTCCGATTCCGTTCGTCAATCGCACTATTACCGTTGAAACCGAAGATACCGTCCGCGAACCCCCGTCTCATGTGGAGTTCGTCGGGCGCTCGCGCGTAATGCGTGTTATCGGTGAACACGACCTCGAAGCAGTCGAGGGAGGAACTCGCCTGAGAAATCGCTTCACCGTCGAGGGCAACGTTCCGGGCGTCGAGCGCTTTTTCAAACGGAATCTCGACGGCGAACTCGACAATCTGGAAGCCGCCATCCGCGAGAGCACGGAAATCGAGGCCTGAGATGCGTCTCGCGCTCTGTCAACTCCACATCGAGGCCGGGGAGACAGAACACAACACAGAACGAGCGCTCGATGCGATTGCTGATGCCGCAGGTAGGGGTGCAGACCTCGTTTGCCTCCCGGAAATCTTCAATCTCGGGTATTTCGCGTTCGACGCCTACGAGCGCGGCGCGGAGTCGCTTTCTGGGCCGACGCTCTCGCGGGTGGCAGACGCCGCGCGCGAGTACGGGGTGGGTGTGCTCGCCGGCAGCATCGTCGAGGACCTCGCGGCGAGTTCGGAGGATGGGTTCGAGACTCCTGAAGAAAACGGATTGGCGAACACATCCGCGTTTTTCGACCGTACTGGTGAGCGCCGCGCGGTGTATCGCAAACACCACCTCTTCGGGTATGAATCGGCAGAAGCCGAGTTGCTCGTACCGGGTGAATCGCTCGGACTGGCAAGTTTCGAGGGGTTCGAAACCGGAATCACGACGTGCTATGACCTGCGCTTTCCCGAACTCTACCGGGAGCTTGCAGAGATAGGCGCGACCCTAATTTTGGTCCCGAGTGCGTGGCCGTACCCGCGCGTCGACCACTGGCAACTCCTCACAAGGACGCGCGCCATCGAGAACCAACTGTTCGTGGCGGCGTGTAACGGCTCCGGCGTCTTCTGTGATACCACACTGTGTGGGCGTTCTGCGGTGTATGACCCGTGGGGCGAAATTTTGGCGGAGACTGGCGACGAGCCGACTACTGTCATCGTCGATATCGAACCGAGCAGGGTCGAAGCCGTCAGAGAGGAGTTTCCCGCGTGGCACGACCGGCGGCGATAGCCGGGAACGTGGGGTTTATTCGGTACGCACCAGTAGCATGGGTTGCCGGCGTGTAACGCTTTTCTCGTTGCAACCGGCAACAACCCACCATCGTCCCGTCCGCGCCACCCCGGAATCTGGATTCCACCCCCTCATCGGGGTTTTCGTCAAGAATCGAAGTCGAAGCCGATAGTTCAGTCTTCGTTCGTCGTAATATCAGCCGACAGCCCTTGTGCCATCTGGATACCCTCTGCGTTGTTGAGTGTCCACGCGGTGCGTTCGGTCACGGCCTCGATGACCTCGCGCGCGCTCGGATACCCATTGCCGGATTTCTTCACACCACCGAAGGGAAGCTGGATTTCCGCGCCGATACACGGCAGGTTGCCGTAGGCCAGCCCGATTTCTGCGTTGTCACGGAAGTAGTTGATTTCGCGGTAGTCCTCTGAGATTATCGACCCCGCCAGTCCGTACTCGGTGTCGTTGTGGATTTCGACCGCCTCCTCGATGTCACCAGAATACGGAAGCAAGGCGACGTGCGGGCCGAAGACTTCTTCACGAGTTACCCGGAGGTCGTCATATGGGTCTGCCTCGTAAACAAAGGGACCGACCCACTGGCCGTCCTCGTGACCGTCTGGAATTTCCTCACTCCCGAGTTCGGTCCGGTCAACAAGGATATTCACGCCTTCCTCGCGCGCGAGGTCGTTGTACTCGGTGACTTTCCCTTTGTGGTCGCCCTCGATGAGTGGTCCCATGAACGTGTTTTCATCGAGTGGGTCGCCGACCGCGACGTTTTCTGCGATGTCCACGAATCGTTCCTTGAACTCGTCGTAGATGTCCTCGTGGACGATGACGCGCTCGGAAGAAACACACCGCTGGCCCGTGGTTTTGAACGAACTCATGACCGCCGAGTGGACTGCTGTATCCATGTCGGCCTCGCTCGTGATGACGATGCCGTTTTTGCCACCCATCTCGCAGGCCGCGAGTTTGCCCGACTCGCCACCGACTGATGACGCGATTTCGTGACCGACTTCCGCAGAGCCAGTAAAGAGCACCGTCGAAACGCGGTCGTCATCTACGATAGCCGAACCAGCGTCGCCATAGCCCTGCACCATGTTGAACACGCCATCGGGAATCCCCGATTCCGCGAACATCTCGGCGATGACCTGCCCGCACCACGGCGTTTGCTCTGCTGGTTTCCAGACCACGGTATTGCCTTCGACCAGCGAGACGGCCATGTGCCAAAAGGGGATGGCTACAGGAAAATTCCACGGCGTGATGCAACCTACGACACCCCGCGGTTTGCGGCGCATATAGGCGTCTTTCCCCGCGATTTCCGAGGGCACCACGTCGCCGTGGGGATGGCGGGCGTCGGCGGCGGCCCATTCAACCATGTCCCACGCCTCGTTCACGTCGGCTTTCCCTTCGGATATTTCCTTCCCGCACTCTTTGGTGACGATTTCACCCAACTCCTCGTGGCGGTCTTTGAGTTCGTGATAAATCTCCCAGAGGTACTCCGCGCGGTCGGTGTACGACAGGGCGGCCCACTCGGGGAAGGCGTCGTCTGCGGCGGCGAGCGCGCGGTCGACGTCCGCCTCAGTTCCCTGATGGAACTCACCGAGTGTTTCGCCAGTCGCGGGGTTGATGCTCTCGAACGTTTCTTCACTCTCGCCGTCGGTCCATTCGCCGCCGATGTAGTGTTTCGACGGTTCTTCCAGTTGTTGACTCATGCTCTCGGCAAGAATTGCGTGCGCGGGGATATAAAAAGCTCGTGTCACGCCTCACGACCCGAACGCTCACCTGCGACGGCATCGTCGTGGAGCCATGACAACGACTGTTGCGGTGGTCGGCGGCGGGGCACTCGGCGTCACTGCGGCGGCGGACCTCGCACGCGGCGCGGACGTGACGCTTTACGAGCGCGGTGACCTCGCCGCCGAAAGCACTGGCCGGGCGGCGGGTGTCTGCTACGACGCCTTTGCCAGCCAGACGGATGCGGCGGTCGGCAAACGAGCGCAGGAACGTTTTCGTGAATTTCCAGACGTGTTCACCGACTGCCCCTACGTCTGGCTCGCACGAATGGGCGACGACCGGCGCGCGGCGGCCATCCGCGAGCAGGTTTCTCGGATGGTAGAACACGGTGTCGATGTTTCACTCGCCGACTCGACTGATCTCGCAGAGTGGTTTCCGGCGCTCGAAACGGACGATATTGCCGTTGCGGCGATAGCGCGGAACGCTGGCTACGCCGACACGGTGGGCTACGTTGAGGCGATGGCCGAGCGCGCTCGGACAGCAGGCGCGTCGATTCGAACCCATACGCCTGTCGCAGTGCGTACTGACTCGCCGAAAATCATCACATCGAATGACGAACGCGCGTTCGATGCGGTACTCGTCGCGGCTGGTGCCCACACGAAGCGTGTGCTCGCCGAAGCCGGAATCGCACTCGCGCTGAAACCCTACCGAGTGCAGGCACTCGTGACCGAACCGATGCCAGCGAGCGAGAACCTGCCGATGTGTTTCGATGCCACTGGTGACTTCTATTTTCGCCCGCACACGGGCGGTCTGCTCGTCGGCGACGGCACGGAGCGAACCGAGAGCGACCCCGACGAGTGGACGCGCGAGGCGAGTGCGGGATTCGTCGAGAGTGCCCGCGAACGCCTTGCCGAGCGAGTTCGTGGCTCTGTGGAGGAGATTCGAGAGGCGTGGGCCGGACTCTGTACTGCGACGCCGGACGGCGACCCGCTGCTCGGCGAGGTTCGTCCCGGAATTTTCGTCGCAAGCGGCTTTCACGGCCACGGGTTCATGCGCGCGCCGGCGCTCGGCGAGACCATCGCAGAACAGGTCCTCGGCGGTGATGGCATTCCGCGATTCGACCCCACCAGATTCGAGGGAAGCGAGGAGTTCGAAATCGTCGCGGGAATGGATATCGAGTAATCAGTCCGCCGTTCGTTTTTCGATTTCCTCGTAGAGGAGCGCAGCGTCGAAGTCGTGGTCGGGGCGCAGACTGATGAACCGAAAGAATTCACTGGCGGCACGCAGGTCCACCACGGAGTAGTGTTCGGTCGCTCTATCGACCGCCTCGCGCGCACCGAGTTTCGGTTCGAGTGCCGCGAGCGCACAGGCGAGGTCGTAGGCACGCACGTCCGCAGCGGCGTCCGCGCGCACGCTCGTCGCGTCGATGAAGTAGAGTTCGCCACCTGCAACGAGGACGTTCTCCGCGCGGAGGTCGCCGTGGCCGAGACTCGCCTCGTGCATCCGCGCGAGCGAACGAAAGAGGTCGGGCGCGAACGACCGCGCTTCAGTAGCTGAGAGTTCATCGAGCGTGCGAAATTCGGGCAGGTATTCGAGCACGAGCACACCGAATTCATCGTACGCGAACGCTTCGAGCGGTTCGGGCGCGTTGACGCCGATTTCACGCATTTTTCGGGTCGCGTCGAGTTCGTGGACGGCCATTTCGATTGGACTGTCGAACCGCTCGAAAAACCCCGCTGTGCCACTGGATACCGCGCCGAGATTTCTACCCGCAGTGAGCAACGCATGGACCAGCGCGTTCTGTGGCGTGATGATTTTCACGAACCAGTGTTCGTTCACCACACACGGCGTCGAGAGCCAGTTGTCCGCATCGAGGAATTCGACGCGCACCACTCGCTCTCCGTAACGCGCTGCGACCTCCCGACAGACGGCTTCGATGCGCGGCCACTCGATGCGCCCGCGAACGAATCGACGAAACGCCACACCGGAGGATACGACCCCCCACTTTTTCACTTGCACTTTTTTACTTCACCCCCCGTTGCTCGCTTCGCTCGTAAGGGGGTTCGCAAAAACCTGCACTAAAAACTCCCGCTCGTTCGCCTCCGGCTCACTCGCGGTACAACTGCTATGACTACCGCACAGCACCGCCTCCGCCGAAGCCCTCGGCGCACGCTCATTTCGTTCGTGGTGGCTCGCCCTTCATCCGCCAGGGACCGCACCGCCACCGCCCGGCCAAGCCGGCATTCGAGAGTCAGACATCGAACGGGAGCGGTGGGTTGATGAAGACTGCGCCGATATGACGACCATGCGCGTTCGTGACTGGCAGGACATCTTGGAGGATGTCGTCGAATCGAAGGCCGACGCGGGCGACTGGCGGGCGGTCGCGGGCAATCGCTCGGCTGGCATCGGCGAGGATATGTACCTCGGCCACCCATCAGCGGGAGTCTTCCAGCTCAAAACCTACGCGAAAAACCCCTTCGAGGTGCACGGCGTCGGTACACAAATCGCCCGGCGCATCGACGACGACCTCGATTCGCTCTTTCCCGACGACGAGGCGGGCCGTTTCGGCGTCCAATCACCAGTCGAGGACGAACGGGAAGCAAAGGCAACGGCAACCAGACTCGAAAGCGTCCTCGAAGCCCACGCAGACGCCCCAACCACGCCAAACGACCTCTTCGAGGACGTGATGGGCGCGCTCGACAGCCCCGCCTACGGCCCGATAGAACACGACAACTACGGCCGACCAGAGGGACTCGATGACCTCTCGGGCGAGTTCGAAGAAGCAGACCGCCTCCTCAATACGGAACTCGACGACCTCATTACAGAAGACGAAACGAATCGCGGATTCCAGTAAGCCAGGCCGATGAACGCCGAAGCCACCATCGAAACCTACTACGACGCGCTCCGCGAGGGCGAGCCACTTCACCCGTTTTTTGCCGCCGACGCGATGGTCAAGTTCGGTATCAGCGAACGCCTCACTGGCTATGAGGAAATCGAGGCAGGCCTGCGCGAACAAACTCGAACGACAGACGAGTGGACAATCGAAAGCAGTCGCCTAAACGTCACCGAACGCGACGGATTCGCGTGGTTCTCGGACGACGTGCGAATGGCATGGACAGGCGAAGACGGCGAGCGCCACGACCACGAGACGCGCTGGAGCGGCGTACTCCACAGACAGGACGACTGGAAATTCATCGGGATGCACGTCAGCGTCCCCAGTGAGCCGTGATGGTCGGGCCAGCCTCTAGAGAACAGCGCCTCGCCGCGTCGCGCCGACTCAAACTCGGCTTCGTCCTGCTCATTGGCTTCTCCGCGGGACTCATCACCTTACGAAGCGACCCCACAATTTTCGTCTTCGCGCTCGCGGTATGCTGTGGACTCGTTTTCGGTATCGTGCTGGTCGCGGTCGCCTTTCCGCGCGGATTCGAATTTCGGGATTAATCCACGCGCGCAAGCCACTGCTCGGGCGCGTCGAGTTCCTCGTTGCTTGGCAGGTTTTCGGGACGCTCCCAAACGGCACTTGCACCCTCGATACCGCGCGCGTCAGCGATGGTTTCGAAGAAGGCCTTCCCGCGCTCGTACTGGCGGCGCTTCATTCCAAGACCCAACAGTCGGCGGACGAGTTGGGAAATGGGGCCGCGCCCGCGCCGTCTGGCGTCTACTTTCTCCCGTAAATCCTCGTACTCGTCGTCGAACGCGCGGTCCATCAGCAACTCGGCATATCCCTCGACGGCGGTCATCGCGGCGTCGAGTTCGCGGAACGACTCGCGGTCTAAGCGACCCTCGCCGAGGGCTTCGACGCTCCGTTCCATCCGGGTTTCTAAGTGTTCTGAGAGCCACGGGGCTGCACCAAATTCGGCGGCGTGAGTTACTTCGTGAAAGGCAATCCAACGTCTGAATCTATCTTCCGAAACGTCGAGTTCCTCGGCGACCCGCTCGATGTTCGGCTGGACGAAATACAGCGCGTGGTCCGCGTCGGGTGATTCCGCGAGCAAGAGAGGGTCGTACTGGCCGAGTACGTTGTTCGCAAGGAAAGCGAGTGCGACCGTCATCGACCCGGTGTTGAGCACGCGCGCGACGCCCGGAACGAACCGTGTATTCGCTTCGAGCGTTCCCATCACGCGCTCGAAAGTTTCGATGTTGGCGTCTATCCAGTGATGACGGTTCTGTATCTCGATGACTTCTGGAAGGTCGAACTCGACGGCGGCGACCTCACGGACGCGGGTTCTCGCATCGCGGACGTCGTTCGCATAGCCAGCGCGCGTTTCGGCTGAAACCGCTAGCTCGCCGGGGTTCGTGGCGGCCTTCGACGCCTCGGCGACGGCACTCCAGTCGAGAAGCCCCTCGCCCGACGCCGCAGATACTGCCCTGACGCTCTCATAGAGGTTCACAGGAAACGGTATGGCCGGCAGGACAAAGCGTTTGGCCTTAGAGTTCTTCGAACTCGTCCTCGAATTCGTCTTCGAGTTCGTCGATGCCGACGTACCGCTTGATAACAAACACGAGACCGATACCGAGTAAAATCACGAACAGCAACATTTCACCCATGCTCGCACCGCTTGAGTCGTCTTCGCCTTCTTCGTCCTCGTCGGCGTCGATTTCGACGACCGCACCGCTTTCTTCGCTCTCCTCGTCTACGTCGACCTCGACCGCGCCGCCGCCGTCAGTTGGCGTCTCGATGGGTGTTCGCTCGTCGATTTCGGTTTCGATTTCCTCGGTGAACGTCTCCTCTTCGTCTTCAGTCTCCTCGCTCGAACTCGAACCGAGTCCGAGGCGTCGCTGGAGCAGGTCGCCAAGGTCCGAGCTGAGCTGCATATCGCTTTTGAACTCGTTGTCCTCTGCGTGCAAGTGGAGTTCGAACAGCGTGAATTTATCTGCCATAGGGTTCCGTTTGCGGCCCGGCGTCTTATTCGTTTGGGCTTCGGTTGCCGGCATCCCCTTTCGGATGGTTCATGATTTCGGAAGCGATAGACCGAGCGTGAACGACAATCAACGCGCGTTCCTCAACGACCTGCTCGAAACGCCGAGTCCGTCGGGTTTCGAAACCCGTGGCCAGCGTGTCTGGCTTGAGTACGTCTCCGAATTCGCAGACGAAGTGAAAACCGACGAGTACGGAAACGCGGTCGCGGTCCACGAAGGAGTGACGGATGCGCCGACGGTGGCGCTCACCGGCCACGCCGACGAAATCGGGTTCGTGGTGCGTGACATCGACGAGAACGGATTCGTTCGATTTGGTCCCATCGGCGGCGCGGACAAGACCGTCTCGCGCGGCCAGCACGTCACGATTCACACGACAGACGGCCCAGTGTCGGGTGTCATCGG